>WALW01000021.1 GCA_015522635.1 Candidatus Tiamatella incendiivivens
CTCTCCCAGGGGAGCTTGTAGAGCATGAATGCGGCGCCCTTCTAGAGGTTGTCGTGGAGAATGGTGAGATAAAACTGAAGATAGCTGAAGACGTGGGGGAGGATTGGGGAGAATAAGGTTGCCTATAACCATAGCCTACGATATACTGAGATGGGAGGAGAAGGCGCTCATAGGTAAAGCCCGTGAAATGGGTGTTGACATTAACATTCTCCATTTATCCAATACTGTGTTAGATGTGGGTAGACCTTGGGGGGCAATGGGTAGTGTAGCTCTTATAAGGGCAACCTCCCAGTATAGGGCACTTGCCTCTGCATCGGCTCTCGAGAGTAATGGTCTGAGAACAGTTAATACTGCCGGCTCTCTTTACTCCACGTTCGACAAGATCAGGACTCACAGCCTCCTCGAAAGACACGGCGTCCCCACGCCGAGGACGAAAGTAGCATTCTCCCTTGAAGTAGCTCTATCCGCGGCTGAATCCATTGGATACCCGGTGGTCGTGAAACCGCTCCACGGAAGCTGGGGTAGGCTTGTGGCTCTAGCTAGGGACAGGGAGAGCCTTAGGAGTATAATCGAGTATAGCCAGCATATGGGGCCTCAGGGTAGGATACACTATTTACAAGAGTATATCGAGAAGCCCGGTAGGGATATTAGGGCGTTCTGCGTTGGTAACAGTGTTCCAGCAGGCATATACAGGATTAGTACATCTTGGATAACCAATACTGCGAGGGGGGCGAGGTCAGAGCCTGTTAGGATTGATAGTGAATTGGAGGACCTGACTCTCAAGGCTTGCCGGGCGGTTGAAGCGGAGTTCGCTGGGGTGGATATCGTTGAGGATAGGGAGAGAGGTTACCTGATCCTAGAAGTCAATGGTGTACCCGAGTTTAAGAACACTGTGAGGGTGACGGGAGTGGATATACCCGGGATAGTTCTAAGCTACTTAAACGAGATCTCTAATGCTAACCCTCCTTCCACCCGTACTCCTACGGCAGAGCTCCAGAATACTTCTCTCGTAAACCTCAGCCGCTAAACCTAGTTCACCAACACCTACAACCTCCATGTCGGTATGAGCCATAGAGGAATCACCAGGCCCGTAAGCCGCTATACTCTCAGTGTGCAATCCCAGAATGTTCATGTCACTAGTCCCCCGCTTAACCACAGGCCTCGGCTTGACTCCGTGGAGGATTAGGCTCCTAGACAAAGATCTCGGTACGGGACTATTTACACTGACCCTAACGGGCTTCAACCCGGGATGGAAAACTCCCATGCACCCATGGCTCTTTATTACATAGGCTAACTCGAGCGCCACTACACTATCGTCTAGTCCCAGTGGAACCCTAACGTCGAGTCTTAAATACGCTTTCCTGGGGAGTACGTTCCAGCCTTCCCACGCCTCAAAGCCTGTCACAGCAATACTCGGGCCACTGGGATCCTCAGGGTTGAACAATGTTTTAACCGCTCCTACTAGCTTGATAGCTTTATCTAAGGCAGAATCACCCAGATGAGGGGAAGAGGAATGCCCTCCACTCCCCCTGCACTCAACCTCAACGTGGAAGCCACCTCTATAACCCACTACAACCTTGTCTCCACCGCTGGGTTCACCTATAATCACGAATGGAGGAACCAATCCATCCCTAACAAGCCTCCACGCCCCCCTGCTGTCACCTTCCTCCCCCACAAGCCCTGCAACGGCAGCCGGGCAGGAGGAATGCTTCTTAGATAAGAGGAGTAGCCCTGTAGCCATACTGGCCAGCGGTCCTTTAGCATCGACAGCCCCTCTACCCCATATCCTATCGTTCCCGCTTCCCGGCTCAATCCAGCCTGGGACAGTATCTATATGACCTGCTAACAGTACATTTATACTCGATACCTCTCTAGGGGCTATGAAGACGCTTCCTGCACTGTCTATCCAAAACTTGAGCCCCCTCTCTTCAGCCCAAGAGGCAAGCTCCTGTACAGCTTCGTCCTCCATCCCCGTAGGACTGTACTTCCCGAGGAGCCTGAGCAGTAGGCTACCTGCTATACTCCCGGGAGACACAGGATTCGACTCCACTTGCGGCCTGATCAATATCACCACCCGTAATCATATATGGAGGAAGGAACCTGACAACCGTTGCTCCAGCCTTAAGTGCTAGTACCCTGCTCTCCTCTTGAAGGCACTTCAGCACAGGCTCCGGTCTATACCTGAGCTCTACTCCTATCATCAACCCTTCTCCACGAACGTCTCTAACGGCGCTATTCCCTCTAAGCCTCCTCCTGAGCCGACCTATCAATTCCCTACCTGCAACCATGGTCTTACTGGGGACATCCTCCTCCAAGAACAATCTAATAGCAGCCTCCAAAGCAGCCATCGCAGGCAGGTTACCAGCGAAGGTAGAGCCATGCCTACCCCCTTTTAGAGAGGAGGCTATATACTCCCGCGTGAAGACAAGGCTGACCGGGTATCCTCCCCCAATAGACTTGCCTGCCAGGACAATATCGGGTTCCGCCAGTGATTTCGTATAGCTCCATGTACGACCTGTCCTGCCGAACCCGGATTGGATCTCGTCAACTATTAGGAGGGCACCAGCCTCATCTGCTAACCGAGAAACATCCCCTAGGAACCCTGGTGATCCAGGGATAACGCCTCCTTCACCCTGAACGGGCTCGACTATTACGGCTGCTGTATCCTGTTCTATATAATTCCCAAGCGTCTCTGCATCCGAGTTGTAAGGGGAGAACACGACATCACTCAGCACTGGGAAACCTTTTCTATACCGGGGGTTCCATGTGACACTTAAAGCCCCGAGTGTTCTACCGTGAAAAGAGTTTCGGAAGGCTACAATTTTCTTCCTCCCAGTATATGCCCATGCAAGCTTAAGGGCTGCCTCAACGGCCTCTGCTCCAGTGTTTAGGAACAGGACAGAGTCCAGTTTACCTGGCCTTATTCTAGAAAGGGATTCTAGAACCCTTTCCTCAAGCCTGCTCCGGAAAGAGAGTCCCGGTGAGGCTAGAAGCTTGAACTGCTTCGCGACTGCCTCTACTATATGGGGGTTTGAGTGGCCGAGGAAAGCTACGCCATGCCCCGTGTTAGCGTCAAGGTACCTGTTCCCACTAGTATCCCATAGGTACTGCATGTACCCCCTATCTAGCACTATGCCCCTAGAACCGTAGAACCTTAATAGGCTGAGCAACACCATCATCCGGGAAGGTTTACACGGTATGGTGCACGTCTAATAAATAGATCATACAGGCAGGTTGTCTTATCCGTACCTCACACCCTGTTAATTGTCTTGAAATCGAACTATTACACCAATGGGATATTAGAGTGTAACCCTTATGATCCAGGTATGTGATCATAGGTATGATCTAAAGGATAAGCAGAACACTACTCCTTCAGGAGATGCATGTTGAAACTAATTGGCATCTTATCCTTATAATGCAGATTGGATTATTCGCAGACTGATGGTAGATTGTTTAAAAAGTATTAACAAGAACGCTAATACGGTAAACTCACCGCCTGGAGTGGAAGGGATTATAGTAAACCCCTAAGCCTAACAATATAAGGATAAGATGCCAGATAGTTTCAACACCGTGGAAATCACTAACACCTCAGCATGTAGGCAGACTAGCAGTCTAGCCTTGTTAGGACGCCACCTAAGCGCGGTCGGAGCCTGGGCACACCGATCTTAGCAACATACAGCATAGACAAAGCAGTCCTCAGCCTAGACAGGGCGCCGATCTTCGAAGCTGTGAGGGTCCTCAGGGGGGTTCAGATTTAGGCTGGCCCGCCACGCATATAAACTTCTCTATAAGCCTACACTCTCCAGGGTGGAGTATGTGACTCCTGTTTTCAACTAAGAGTGGGGATGGCTCAAGCTAAGTCGATGATGTTCCTGCACAATAATTCCCCCATCAGCCTCTATCAGATTATGGAACTACTTTGATCCATGGAACTCTCTTGAAGTCCTTGTCTAGTGTTGCTATGGTGGTTATCTCGTGTTGCTTGCATGTTAATGTTATTATTGCGTCTGCGGGCATTAGGCCATATTCTTCCATGAACCGGATTATCTCCCCTGGCTCTCCCTTTAGTGGTAGTGTTGTGAAGAGCTTTAACACGGGCCAGACATCATTTTTGACTAGGCCTACGGGCCTCTTATCCCTCTTCGCCAATAGCTTCCTTATTCTCCTCGAGCTGAGTCCTGTTGTGAGCCGTAGATAACCATATATGACTTCGTCAACTACTAGGGGATTAATGTATCCATCGATTTCGCGTTTTTCAACCTCCTTTACGAGTTCCCGGGATCTATTATCTTGGCCCGCGAGGAACGCTAGTATAATGCTGGTGTCCACGAAGATCCTCATCTTCTATCTCCTCGAGAACCTCTATGAACTCCTCCTTGCTAATGTCCGCCCTGTGTTTTCTTGCGATACCATAGAACCTGTCGGCAATCGATCCTCTTGGACTTATAATTATCTGAACTTCCTCACCCTCCTCAAGGTCAACGGGTTCTAAGAGCTTCAGCACACCATTCCTATACACCGCTTTAACAACTTTGGACAATCCTTTGAACACCCCGAGAATTACTATAGCATTTCAACCCAATATGCTTTTACTGGTACATGAATAGTGGATGAAGATTCCAGATTATCATTGCTGGTAGTTTCTATGATAATCATCTATGCATGATGCTTGCAGTTTATAGGTTCTTCTAGAAACATAGTTTATACATCTCTAGGTTTCGAAGCTGTGAGGGTCCTCAGGGGGGTTCAGATTTAGGCTGGCCCGCCACGCATATACCTTTTATATGGTTCCTGACTGTCTCTGATAAATTCCATACAGGATGCAGGTCTCCGCTCATGAAGGGCTCGGAGAATAGAAGTAAGAATGTGATGTAGTGCCTGCCGGGCACGCTAATATATGTTCGATGACCTGGATTATACTCATTTACCTGTTGATATGGTGAGGGGAGGGATTAGAGTAATAAACCCCCTAGGCGAACAATACGATAGAAACGACCGAAACCTCAGCACTGAGGTTGGGCCCGTCGTCTAGCCTGGTTAGGACGCCGCCCTGACACGGCGGAGGTCCGGGGTTCAAGTCCCCGCGGGCCCACCAAACACCAGTATAATTCCTTCTAAAACCAATAACAAAAACAATTTATAACACAAACCTGAAATCAATCTGTTATACGGTTGTTTACACCAGCGAAAAACAGCCAAACGTATGGTGGTTTGTATACGTATTGCTACAAGTTGAAATACAAGCCAGTAGTAAACCCTGAAGGGGGAGCCCGGCAACTAATAGCAGAGCTGAAATAAGATAACATCAATAATAGCCTCCGAGGCAATGCGGGCCAAGCTAATCATGGGTGGCAGGTAGAGCTAGCAGGTTTTTACTGGAGTAGCACTGGGCGTCACGTTAGTGTTACTAACCATTGGGGCAGGAGTAATAGCGTCAATGGTAATTCACAGACGCATCATGAAAATAGGCCTAGTAGAAACACCGGGGGCGGACTGAGAAAAAATAACGGTGTATCCAGCACTCCTAAATTACTTGTACACCCTACCTCTATGGTGGATATGGTAAATGATTACCTCCATCTTCTCAATGTCCAACCGGAAAATAACCCTCAAATCACCGATCCTAAGCCTGAGAAATCCGGACCACTTACCTTTAAGCCGTTTAATATCCATGGAGTGAATAGGAATTGACCCTTTATTCAGGTTCTCCAGTAAAACATTAATCTCGGTAAGAACCCTTTTCTTCTGGTATCCGGGTAAATTCTCAATGAACTTTAAAGCCTTCTTACTGATCCTTAACTTCCACTCCATTCCACAAAATCTTCCTCCTCATATTCCTCGGGAGACCCAGCTTTCTTATCTATTTCAGCCTGCTCCACATCATCTACTACAGGAACCATTTCCAATAAAGCCTCCAGAACAGCCTTCCTAACCTCCTCTCTAATAATACTCCTCAAAGTCTCCTCGTTCACATTCAAAGACATCTCTTTGCCCCCTACAAAAATAACTATACCTATTCAAACCCTATAAAATATACTATGAGAAAAAAAGGACAACAATACATATACTTGAACCTTAACCAAGAACCATTCTAGCAGAGAAGGAAACAAACTACACAGAGATCCAGCGAGTATTAGAACCCGCAAAACACGAGAATCCTGTTCCTAGAAATAACAATTCAATCCATTCATTAGAGATGGGATGCCTTGTTAATAGTTTTAGGAGTGTCGTTTAACCAGCTCTCCTCGGACTACGTATAGACACTATACCATACTTGCCTGGGTCTACTATATTATGCAGATGAAAGTATAATCTAGGTATAAATTTGAGGAGAACACTAATAGAACAAACAAAACCTATTCTAGTATACTACAATCACATAGATCCTAAGGAAACCGCTTCCACCCGAATACACGCTCTCCACAGGTGGATGCCGAGGGTTCAAGTCCCCGCGGGCCCACCAAAAACCAAACTAAAAGTATGTTATATCCTCTTCTATGGCGTTGCCTAGAATAAATAGAATAGCACTTTGTGTATTGAATATGCCTGAGATAGAGGTTTTGTTAAGAGTATTGTGATTATTCCGCTAAAGCCTTTGACCGAGCTTGAAGGTAGGAAAGTCTAGATAAAGATCATGGAAGTTGAAGTGTTGACATCGAGAAGCTTTATTCTTACCTCAGGCTCTTAAGGGAGGGTGAAGATGCTGGAGAGCTTTTCGAAATATAGTCAAGGAGACATTCATTATTTGGTTATTTGAATCTGTTTTTTGAGTTTTTTAGATATTGTGTTTGTTATGTTTTCTAGTATGTTAGTAGAAGCCTTCCATATTTCGATTCCAATTATGTTTCCATTCTTGTCTAATTCTATATATATGTCATCGTCGGCTGGTAATGTATCCTCGACAGGTCCTTCCTTGGTTATTATGTATAATATGTCGGCCTCAGGATCATAGTGAACTTTCTTTACCATACTGGGATCCACCTTCCGCTTATTGTTTTCTTTTCCACTATTCTATCTATGTTTTTAGTGTCTATAACTGTAACTATCCGGTATGTATCGTTTTTCTTTTTGTAAACCACTATGAGCCAATGATCCTTCCTCCCCGTTCTCTTGCCCACAGATATTAAAGTATCTGTAACAATATCATAATAGACATTAACCGGGTTAGAAAGTACCTCAGCAACCTCGTTTTCCCCGATTTCTCTTATACTAACCCTGAGTTCGGCATGCCTGGAATAAGCAATTTTCAATAGATAAGCACACCCTTTTAGAAATAGACTTTGATATAGCATATAAGTCATATAATGAAGGAGCAAAACTAGAAATTAGATTCCTAATACTATAATTATGTATTGACTATTGTTCACAGAAGATACCTCCTCTCAGTCAGGAACTCGGTAAGTGCATCCTTATCCACTTTTTGCGAGTACTTTTCCAGGATTCTTAATGTGCCGTTTGAAATAGCTTTTTTCACCCTATGTGACTTGAAGAGTTTATTGAAGCCCCTCCTACTTATCCTCAACCTTATACTGGAATCCCGGTTCAGGAAACCTTCCACCGTATATACCAATAGAACTTGGAATCTTAAAGGTTTTACAGGGCTTAAACAATACAGTCCCATAGAACAACTATGAACTATCAAAGATCGAAGGAATTTGGAAGAGAGTGTTATACTAGTCGTTGTTTGAATAAATTATTCTGTATTAGGCATATATATCCGGGCTTGATATACTCCGTCTGTGATGGTGACATGTTTTCTTCCCTTGTAGATTCTGAGATGCTTTTTCTTGGCCTCTTCAATTATCCTGCGTATATTAGAGCATTTTAGCTCCAGGTATGGTGGGTGATAGCTTATTTTCAATAGGTGTCCTGCTTCTATTGCTTTTCTAGTATATCCTACGGGTTCGCATTGTTTAAATAGGAAGGCCATGTATTCTGGTAGTCCTAATCCGGGTACAAGTCTTACTATTCTAAGGTTTCTATTGGTTGTCATTTTAGTTTCATCCTCTTTAGTATTTTTTCGAACTCTCTTTCTAACCCTGTTTGGATTAGCCGGTTGTCTAGATATTCTTTGTCTAGACTATTCCATGATTGTAATAATATCTTCTTTAGATCTGCGATGTCTTTTCTTTCTCCTGACATAAGTTTGAGAATCACTAGGTCTTCAAGGCTTGGGACTCTGAGATTTACCCCAATTCTAATGCTCCGTTTAATGAATTCTTCGTCTAAGGTTAGCGGAGCATAATTTATGTCAACGTGTATATCATTTTCAAGGAGTAGACCCCATTTCCTCCATTGAACTTTATAACCTGATTTCCTCAGGATTCCAGTCAGTTTATCTCTAAGTTCTGTGGTGAATACTTTATCAACAACCAAATCCCAGTCTTTTGTTTCTCGACCTATGTCAATGCCCAATATTATCAGGCTTCGGGCACCTATCACAAAAACATTTAGACCGGTCTTATGAAGTATGTTTGCTATGTCTATAACTTCAGGGTGAACGATATCGTTAATGAGATCATTTTCCTTTGACTTTATCATTTAATGATCACCTAGGAATGAATTAAACTCATATAATAGTACTAGTTTTTCGTGGCATACTCTATGGATGCCAGGACATCCTCTTTTGTTAGGCGCGGGTATTCTCTTATCGTATCCTCAATGCTCCACCCGTTGGGGAATAGTTCGAGTATAAAGTATACTGGAATCCGAGTGCCTTTAATTACTGGTTCCCCGCCCATAACCTTCGGATCTATCGTTATTCTCTTTGTAGCTTCAGCCATTTTTCACTCCCTAATAAATTAAATTAATCTTTTACCCCTTATTAATTGAGGCAAGCTTACTCTGTAATACCATGGAGATCCGGGGTTCAAGTCCCCGCGGCCCACCGCTTATAGAGCCTTTTAACTGCACGAAAGAAAACTCTAAAGCAGCTCAGAAAGCATGCTGATTCCTGCCAAAAGAATCCTTGAAAGCCTTAGCTGCCCTGTTAGAGTACAGGAATAACGTAAGGTATAAGGGGAGTTATGCATAATGGATTACTCGGGGGGTATAGGAATTGCCTCGAGTTGTAAAAGTTATTGTGCCTGACGAAGTGAAGGAATCAGAGATTGCGCGATGGATAGCAGAGGGATTATCGAGAAAAATATTTCGAGATATTGTTATAGAGTCTCTATCCGAGGGAGTCGAGATCGATTTTGAGAGAGCTCTAGAGGAGTTCGAGAGGACTCGTGATGAGGTATGGAAGAAAATAGAGAGAGAATATATGGAGAAGGGTATAATCTAGCATTTATCGTTGACAGTAATATTATATTCTCAATAGTAGTTGCTGGTAGAAGAGCCCGAGTTTATAGGATTATCTCGGAGCACCGAGACCTGAAATTATTCTCTCCCGAGGAAGTTTTAATAGAGTTCCGAGAGCATACAAGGAAGCTCAAGAAGAGTGCTCGTGTAGAATTCTGGAATAAGGTTCTGTTAGCTTTTTCATTAATCAGAATTATCCCTAGAGAGGTATATAAGGAAGCTTTACGGGAAGCATACTCTATTGCAAGGATCTTTGATGCGAAGGATACACCGTTTATAGCACTCTCGCTTAAGCTGGACCTCCCTATATGGACTGAGGATAGAGGTTTACTACAGGCCTCCTTCAAACCGGGAAGATATGTGGCACTTGATACAGAGGCTGTCGACAAGTTACTGAAGGGCGAGTCGTTAGAAACCATCCGAGAAAAACTGTATAGGAAACTCTTCAAATAGCGTATCATACTCACTTACTACATGCATATGTGATGGTGTTTAACATCATATTGATATCTCCTAACTGATATTCATTTTGGAGTGAATGCTTATTCGGCAATGCTAGCATATGAATTTAATTATGTTCTCACACGGCGGAGGTCAGGGGTTCAGGTCCTCGCGGGCCCACACTCCACTAGACTTTGCCCTACATTTCGAGGCGTCACTTTTGATGATAGGGATACTTCTACTGTAGTGTGACAGGGTTAGCTGATTTGTCAAGGGATTTGAAGAGTTTTTCAAGAGTCTCTTTGAAGCTTCTTAGGGGCAATCTTTTTTCCAGGGGAGGTCTTCTGGTTTAACTATTATTGCATCGTGATGTTCGGTATTGCGGGCTGCTCGTGTATATATAGCAACTGTCACATCGTAACCGGGGAATACCTTGTGTACCTTGGCTTTAACCTCCCTAGTGATACTCCGTACTTCTCTACTTGTCAGGGATCTCCACTTAGCCTCTACGGCTAGGATTCTTCGGTTATCATGGTCTACAATAACGTAGTCTACTTCATCACCTTTGAATAGCAGTCTACCGGCTTCAGAAACTGTTATACCTACCTGTTTAGTTAAGCTTGCTAGGGAATGATACGATGCCAGTCTCTCCCAGCCGTCTGCAATAACATTTATGTATTTGGCTTTCAGAGATCCAGGGATTTCCCCGGGTTCCCCTGAGGATAATATGTGGCGGTATGGTTCGACTATACTATAATACGACTTCAAGAGCCTATCGTTGATCATCAATAGCCGACGCTTCCTTCTCCTAGGTACTAGTGGCTCATAGTCAACCAAGCCTAGCTGTATGAGACTGGACAAGTACCTGCTTACATGTCCCAAAGGCAGCCCAGTGTAACTACTGACTTCCCCCAGGCTTCTCCTCCCCTCGGCGACAGCTTTGATTATCGAAAGATAGGGCGATGGATTCCTTACTTCCTCACGTAAAATCATAAGCGGCTCATCTTCCAACAGTCCTCCCGGCGCGAACATGTGGAGATAAGCTTTGAGAGGTTCTTGACTGTCAGGCCACTCTACTAGATAGTATGGAATTCCACCTACCAGTGAATAGGTCTCAACGAGTTCACTACTATTATATCCTGGCAAGAAGTACGGTAGACACCACGGTGAGAGTTCTTTCAGCCTAACTCGTAGGTTTGCCCTCCCAAATAACGGGGAACCACCTCCTGCGAGATCCCTTATTACGACACCGATAATACTACCAGTAAGTACGAGAATAGCCGGGTGCTTCGGCAGTACATGGTCTACAAACTTCTGTAGCTCCGATGCGATACCAGGGTACGATCGAGCCCAATATGTAACCTCGTCAATAACAACGATAAGCTTATCATTCCACATGCGCAATGCATGCTCAAGTAGAACATCCAAGCTAGAGAACTTCACTTTTGAGAAACCCTCTAGACCTAAATATTCCTCGAAAGCCTTTGCCAACTCCTGAAGATTGAGTTCATGGGAATACAGTCCGGCCTGATAGTAAACATGAGGCTTTCTATATATCCACCGGAGGAGAAGTCTAGTTTTACCAATCCTCCTTCTCCCGTATACAACTCCCAAACCTCTACCCTTGCTCCAAAGATCTTCCAGTAAACCAAGTTCTGTTTGTCTATCAATGAAACGGGCAGGATCCATTACCGATCCCACTGGAATAATTATACACTTAGAGTATAATACTCTAACGGTAACAAAATATATAATAAAAACGGTTAACAATAAACTCTCAAATAGAAGGTTCAGATACGTTCTGTTGACTTCCAAGCTTTGACAGGAGTTGAGGGTAAGAACCTCCTCTCTGTCAAGAGCTCGGTGGTTACATCCTTATCCACTTTTTGCGAGTACTTTTCCAGGATTCTTAATGTGCCATTTGAAATAGCTTTTTTCACCCTATGTGACTTGAAGAGTTTATTGAAGCCCCTCCTACTTATCCTTAATCTCATAACTAGAGTCTCAGTTTAAAATTCCTGCTTTAAATTGGAGGCTGAGATATACTATATTTCCTCTGTTCTTATTTGCTTCTTTATTAATGCTTTTTCTAATAGTTCGTTGAAGCTATACGTTTCTGCTTGTATTCCACCAGGCTTAGGCGTGTCCAGGGAGATTACTCCTAGTGCTTCTATGGGCTCACCTATTTTCGCTGCTTTTATCCTGAGTGTTTGTAAGATCTTCTCTACTTCTCGGTTAGCGAGCTTTTTGTATTTAATTTCGTATGCTATGATTCCTGTTCTACCTTTTACTACTGCGTCTATTTCGACGTCTTTCCTCCACCAAGGCTTTACGTGAGTGTCGTATAGTATTGTCAGTAGTTCTCTCACTGTTCTCTCGAACCATATGGAGAAGTGTTCCTCCGCTAGTTCCTCGTTAACCGGTATTTCTCCCGTTAGCTCTCCCTCCATCCTCCTCGGATAAATCGTTTTTAGCCAGTAGTCCCAGTATGGGTCTGAGACGTGGTACCATGTGTTTCTTGTTTTCACCGGATTATGCCCGTATGGAGTTGTTTTGCGGAGGACTCCGAGGCTTGTTAGTGTTTCTATATAGCGTTTGAGGCTTGTTTTACCTGTTATTGAGGCAAGCTTTGAGTAGCTTGAACCGTGGCCTGAGGCTGCCTCAAGTATTCCCAGGTAGACTCCGGGTTCTCGTGTCTCGCTGTTAAGTATGTGTAAGGGCTCCTCGTAAAGTCTCCCGAATATGCTGTGTATCTCCTTTCTGGCAATTGTTATCCAATCTTTAGTAGAGGCAAGGGACAGGTTATAGGGTGATCCTCCAAGTATGCTGTATAGTCTAAATGCTTCCAAAGGTGTAGTATTCAGTTTCTTTGCCAGGTAAACATACGATTCCAGGAATCCGAATCCCTTCAACTGCACGAGCCTAGCCCTCCCATAGAGGGGGCCTAGCGGCCCAGCTAGCTTATCTACGACGCTGGCACTGCTTCCCGCTAAGACTATTTTGACGGGTTTACCACTACTTGTATCATAATAGTATTGTAGTGCGGATATGAATCCAGCGCCAAGCCTCTGGAACTCGTCGATTAGCAATATGCTTGTTTCTCGATCTTGTGAGCATTTATCGAATTCCTCTATTAGTTTAATCCAGCTTCTAGCTTTGATTGCTCCACATTTCTCCTCTAGTTTCTCTTGTAGCATATTGAATAGTGCTTGAGGCGGTCCTTCTGGGACGAAGAAATATAGGCTACCGGGATGGTTGGCCATTAATTTCCTGAGAATCCAAGTCTTACCTATCCTCCTACGACCATATAATATGGTCATACTTAGCCCTGGACTGGAGATATCCCTCTCCAAAGCTTGCAGTTCCTTGTCTCTGTCAACGAACAACATTTAACATAACCATGATTATCATATACATGGTTATCATATTTATATTTATCATGGATGCCAGGGTAAGACCGTTATGAAACCAATACGCCAAGAGGAAAAATAAACGGGACTAAGAGGTCAATAACGAAGGTTAACAAAACTTTGTATGCCTCTAAGTGATTGACACCGAATTACTTCCAGTTATCTCTTCTTTCCCTTTAATTTACAGTGGGTTGCCGATGGTTTCACTGGATCCGGATACTATTCCCCAGCCTGTTCGAAGGATGCTATTACTGAGACTTTATGATAGCTTGACAGGTAAGGCCGTTATCGTTACTAGTGGTAGTATGAGGGAGTTTGGGGAGTATTTGGAGGCTAGGTTGTGTCCGGTGATCTGGCTAGGAAGACTGCTAATGACAGGATGAGGTATCTACAGCTCGCTTTGAGAGAGCTTAATTACACCTTAACCAAACGAGGTTTACGGAGGCTGATAAGGAGGTATCAGGCTAGGTGGCCCGGTGTGGCTGATCACTTGTACAAAGCTTTGAAGTTATTCGTCAAGGAGATAATACAGGACAAGGAGCTGGCGGACAGTGTTCCTAGGCCTAGAATAGAGTGGTCTTCCCCGAAGGCGCCCACATGGCATGATATCTGCCTTCTAGCCGAGAACCTGCCATATGCTAGTCCCCCGAGAATGCTGTTATTAACGGCTGCATCTACTGGTATACGTATACAGACTGTATATGATCTGAGGCTAGAGAATGTTAGAGATAGAACCATCTGGCTATGGAGATCCCGGCATAGTAAGAGGGTATACTTTAGCTTTGTTACGAGGAAACTGGCTAGGGAGATGGAGGACTATCTTAGATATAGGAATGATTATCTCTCAGTTTTGGGTAGGAGGAGCAGTAAGATGTTTCCCTACAAGCCTAAGCGATTGCGTTTGGAACTCTATAGTGCAATGGACCGGGTGTTAGGGTATAGGTTTCAGTTGAAGCAGTTGCGTAAGAGGTTCGCTGAGCATATGTCTCATCATTCGAGTACTTTGGAGTTACAGGTTCTCATGGGCCACGCTTCCAGGGAGGTTGTGGAGAAACATTATTTGCTGAGGGACCAGGTCGAGGATTTGTTGAGGAAGTATGATGAAGCCATGGGTAATGTTGAGTGCCTTTAGCATGCTTTACTTATTCATTAACTGCGATAATAGGCTCAGAAACAATAATGCATATACTTTTTCAGACAGCATTCGGTTAAGTTGACAATTTCTGATGGCTTATAGATGTAATAATTATCACCTTGGAGGATGGCAAGAGACTCGATATGGATTTAGAGAGTCTGTTAATAACCAGGTTTTCCCCAAAAACTATTACTTAATTATGCTATTTAGCTGGCATGTTATCCGCCGTATTTGTTATATTTGGATTATAACATGTGTATAATTATTCTATGCTATTCAATATCTAATTTAAAGATAGATAACCAAAATATAGGTGTATATTGAAACCTAATACTTAAATATAACATTGTAATAATGGTTCAAACAATATCTAAAATATTTCATGGTGGATATAGTGTATAAAACATTCGAAAAAACAATAGCCATCCTTGCATTAGCAATACTACTCATCAGCATACTACCTGGCGTACCGTTAACCAAACTAAATACTGTAGCCCAGGGACCAACAGTCATAACATCACTACCCTACGATATAACCACACCTGGAACCTACATACTAGAATCAGACCTCACAACCAGCACATACGGAATAAACGTAACAGTGGAAAACGTCACGATAATCGGCAATGGACACACGATAATAGGGTCTGGAAGCGATGACGGCATAAAAATAGATGGAATAGAGGGCAATGTTACAATCGAGAACATAAGAATCAAGGGATTTGAGAATGGCATTTACGTCAATGACGTAACAAGCTTAGGCGATAAATACGCCTATGCAGGCATTGTCATTAAAAAAGCTACGATTGAGGACACTGACTACGGTATAGAAATAGATAATGTATACTATTATGGCGGCGTAATCATTGATAATGTGAAAATTAACAATTCCGCTAGTGTTGGAATAGATATATATGATGATTATGGCATAATTATATCGAACTCATATATAAACGGTTCAGGTACACTAGATGCTGGTGTAGGCATATATAATACCTATGGGGTCTACATCAATAATGTCACTGTTTCCAACACTCATTACGCTGGTTTTGATCTATCCAGTGCTGGTGAAGTAGCAATAGTCAACTCGAGAGTCACTAATAGTAATGCATACAGCGGTGTATCAATATACAGTTCTGGGGATGTCTTGGTATTAAACACAGAGTCAACAAACAACGACCAGCACGGATTCTTAGTAAAACGCTCAGATACTGTTTACATTGTATCATGTAATGCATCATACAACGGATTATATGGAGTGTATATATATAGTGATTATAGTGGTCGCCATACCCAGGACGTGTACCTGAAAAACAGTTACATAGCAAACGATAGTAATGGCGGGGTCTACGTAGGATCTTATACAGGGAATGTAAATATAACGTACAATCAGATAGCTATGAATGATGGATATGGAGTTGGCATCGATACCTCGTATACGAATATATATGTTAATCATAATGTTTTCTGGGAGAACAATAATTCACCTCAAGCATATGATACTAATAGTGTTGGTGAATGGAGCAACAATTACTGGAGTGACCTAAACGGAACAACATACGGTTTCAATGGAAACTCTGATAATTCACCGCTAACCGCTCCACTATACGACGTGGATGTTACCAATGTAACTATACCATCATCCACGGTAACTGGAGTTGTTCCCGTAACTGCAACATTAAATAACCCATCATTCGCAGATTCCGGGAACATAAACGTCACGCTTTACTGGAGTGAACCACCGGTTTTCGAGAAGACAGCATTCACTTGGATACATGTCGATCCAAACAGTGCTACTACGGTTAGTTATGGAGATATTCTTACAGACTACGGAAACTATACACTTCTGGACGAGGATGACGGTTACTTCGTGTATAAATTACCGTGGCCTATCAAAGTTTTCGGCTACAACTACACGTATATAAGTATAACAACCAACGGCTACATTGAACTACTATCTACCAACCAGTCATCCTTACAATACAGTTATAGCGTCCATGTATGGGGGTATCATAGGACAAATCCATCGGAAGAAACATATGGTTCAGGTGTAACTACACTATTCGCGTACTCCGGTGATTTATATGAGTCATCGAACTCTTTTGCCAGCGTCTTCAATATGGGAGATAAAATAGTAATAGCATTTAATGGAACAACCTATGAGGACGAGGATGACGTCCATGCTCCTGTGCAATTCCAGATAATATTATACCGCAATGGGGATATAGTTGTATCCCTAGGGAATATCACATATACTAAACTTGACGGTGATGGGTTCACTGGACTCTATTTCCAACCAATAGGCATGGAGATAACCGCGGGATACATGTTGCCTCAATACACGTCTTATGTTATTGACACCCCACTACACAAGGTAGGATCAGCTAACGTGTCAGTCAACGCTGGAGAAGAGAAGAACGTTAGAATAATGTGGGATACTACTAATCTCCCACACTACAGTCCCTATGCATTATGGGTTACTGCAACAACTGGTTCAGGCGAATCCAACCCGGTTAACAACCAACTATTCTACCCCGTGGTTGTTAATGTACATCCTGCAGTGAATGTAGGAGGAGAACTTGTAAATCATTCACATAATACTCTAGGAAGTAGCGGCATTATCCTCATAACAGTATCAATAGCATCAATAGCAGCGGCATTAATCTTATGGAGAAAACAATTTTAACCACCTTCTTTTTACGACAATCCGTTTCATAAATTACTTTCGGGTCAGGTGAGGTGAATAATTAATAATTGAAAACCTAATATACCTTCCGAGCTTAGTAACCCAGTATTAAACGCGGTTATTGCCCAGCTTAAAATAAAAGGAGGTGCTGGATCTCACGCTAGAGTTCTAGGTACTAGGTATTAGGCACTAGAGGAACAAGTCTTAAGCCTATGTTACGCCACGACACTTATCGTTGTAATGGGAAAAATTATTGGAAGAGGATATTACGGTATTTTTCCCTGACTATTCTCTTGTTTATTTTTCCGACACTAGTCTTTGGAAGCTCTTCAACTATAAGGATCTTATCCGGTAGCCACCACTTCGGTATTACTCCCTTTTCAATGAAGTTCTCTATCAGATGCTTCCTCACATCGTCGGGGCTGAGTTTATCCTTCCATTCCGGTTTCGGAACCACTAGTGCAACAGGCCTTTCCTGCCATTTAGGATGTTCAGCCGCTATTACAGTGACTTCACCTACTCCAGGATGAGTGCTTATAGCGTTCTCCAGGCGGAGACTACTTATCCATTCACCACCGCTCTTGATTAAGTCCTTTGCTCTGTCCTCGATGTGGATAGATCCATCGGAATACCATACTGCTATGTCCCCTGTGTGGAACCAACCGTCTTTCCAGGCTGAAGCCGTCTTTCCAGGCTCCTTGTAGTATTCTGGGGTTATCCATGGGGACCTGAGAATTACTTCTCCCATCGTTTTACCATCCTTAGGTACGGGATTGTGGTTCTCGTCTACAACCATTATTTTCATCAATGGTACTGGATATCCTGAGACTCTTTGCCTGATATCCAGTAATTCTCCTTCATTCTTGTCTTTGGCTAGCCAATAGGGAATCTCGCCTAATGCTACAGCGGGGGCTGTTTCAGTTAGGCCGTATCCTCCTACTATTCTTATGCCTCTTTTTAAAGCCAGTAATTCTAATCCCCTAGGCAGTGCTGCTCCTCCAGTTATGAAGGTTAAGCCTTCCAGGTTATACTTTTCGCTGTCAGGATGTGTTAGCAGCATATAGAGAATTGTCGGTACTCCACCGGTGAATGTTACCCCCTCCTTATCTACGAGTTCTAGCAACACCTTTACGTCTAGCCTACTAGGGAAGACTTGCTTTATCCCTAGTAATGTACCGGAGTATGGTAGGCCCCAGCTGTATACATGGAACATAGGGACAATATAGAGGCCGACGTCTCTGCTTGACAGTAGTGTTCTTCCAAAGGTAGCTAAGTGGAGGGCCATAGACATGGCGTGAATAACGATCATTCTATGAGTGTGATATGCTCCTTTCGGTAGCCCCGTGGTACCACCAGTATGACACATAGCTGCAGGTAAGTTCTCGACCAAGTCATCGGGCCACTGGTATCCTCCTCCACGCTCTTTTATCAAATCCTCATAATGGTGTACTGATTTCCCCGCTATTTTCGAGGGGACCTCGTCAGAGTCAACTACTATTATATGCTCTAGACTCTTCAAGTTCTCAGCTACTACACTGATCAGGGGGATAAAGTCCTTGTGTATAATAGCCACTTTATCCTCAGCGTTATTCATGACGTGAACCAGTTCCATAGGGGATAACCTTATGTTGACTGTGTGTAGGACGGCTCCCATCATTGGTATAGCGAAATACGCCTCATAATGCCAGTGTGTACTCCAGTCTAGTGTGGCCACGGTTTCAAGCCTCTTTACACCTAAGGATTCTAGGGCACCAGCTAGGAGCCTTATCCTTTCAGCTGTCTCTGTATACTTGAATCTTAGGAGGCCTTCGGATGTCCGAGATACTATTTCACTGTTGGGGAAAACGTCTATCCCCCTATCATAGATTGTTTTTACTAGGAGATTGTATCCGGGTCTCCACGGAGGGTTTTCACTTAGAACCATTACTTAGACACCTCGTATAGCGTTGGGGGTCATAGAATTCTATTCAATCCTTTAAACAGGTCTTCACTGTGCTTAGAATCGACCCCCGAAGTACTTTTTTATTTTATTATCTTAAAATATATATTTGAAACATATATGATGTAATGGTGGGATAATTAGGATCTTATTTTTAATAAAAAACAATAGTCTTATACATATGATTTTTTAGTAATTAGTATTAAAGATAACACAGATAATGCTAGTAAGCTACTTACAGTTAAATCCAACTGATAGTGATTCCTTTCCAATGGAATCAGCTTTCCACCAACGATATTTTGTGCCGGTGGCTTAGGGCATATATATTTGAAGGGCATACTAACATGTTTAACCTGCGCTGGATAATCACTTATACTTGCCGTTATATTGTTTGTAGAAATCGACACTGTGTCCACTGTTATATTGACACTCCTGTAGTTGATCATATTCTCGTTCAGTGTCTCCGTGAGATTGCATCCCCAGAGTTCCCCATTTGGCGATAATTTCATAATAAGTAAATCATCGTTGCCAGTGAAACTATTCGTACCACCCAGACCCGTAATCGAGTCATTCGACGCTAATAGACGATAGAACCAGTCGTCTCCGTTTCCTCCATATACCCTGAACCATGAAAGACCACCGTTTCCATTTATTTCAGCTATGAACGCGTTATTCCCATGCATACTACCTATTTGGGTGTAACCGGTTAGAAGGATGCTTTGATTCTCAATGACAGCATCCATAGGAACTTCGCAGGGCGAGGTACCGAACACGTATCCCCACAGAGGTACTCCCTGCGGGCTTATTTTCACTATGAAACCGTCTCTATTTCCACTGGTAACATTGTATCCTAATAAGACTATGTCGTGGCTATCGACTTCTACTCCCATCGTTACATAAGATCCTGAGCCAGATATTATCATTTCCTTATTCCATATCAGGTTACCATTAGTAGAATTTATAGCTAGAATAACACTTTTACCGGCTATCCATTCATTAGCCGCCACGTATAGTACTCCAGTATTATAATCTAGTGCACTGCCATACAGGTATAGATAGTCGCTACTACTATACGATTTGCTCCAAATCACACTACCATATACATTCATCTTGAGTGCAATAACGGAGAAGCTACTATCATATCCGACAAGTATGTAAGAGTCATTTGAGGAGGGTATAACTCTGAAAATCCACCCGTTAGCTCCTCCGAAGTTCATTATTTTCGCCGAGATTAGAGAGCCGTTCCCATCTATAGTGAATACTATTGGCTGCCCAGAATAACTACTCGTCTGGTTCCATCCAGCCATAACATAGTAGTTTCCTACCCTAGCTATATCGTACGTTTTTTCGTTTCCATTACTGGTTCCTATGGTTTCTTCCCATTCTATTAGGGGCAACGGGGTATTGTCCCTAACTTTTACGACTAGTGCTGAAACGCCGCCATAGCTATCAGTGTAGCCTGCGGAAATGAATCCATCATCTGTCCTGGCGACACCCCAGGCATAGTCGTTCCCAGACTCGCCGATGTCAACTGCATATGTAAGCATGGCATCTCCGGAATCAGCCTCGGCCAGTATCAGAGGAGTTAAAAGCATGGCTAATAAGAATGTAACAATTAACAAACCTAATATATTCTTATAGTATATAGTGCTTATCTCCATGGATATACCAGCTCTATCTATCTAACTCTAATCGTTTTATGATAATTATAAGGATTAAATTTCTATGCAAAATCCTCCTATCCAACTGTACTAGCTACCTCAGAGTAATCCATGTTTTCCTCCATGTATGTCCCCGCCTTCTTTGCGGATCTGGCGAATGCTATTATTAGCGCTATAAAGATTACAGTCATTATAAGGAACGCTATTATAGTGAATGTTTTGCAGAGAAGCGGGTTAACACAACACGTAGCCAAATTCCTCTCCAATTCTCATGGATTGCTAGTTAACATTTTATATTATTCTGAACCAGTATCCTCACATGGTGTACCCTTATGCCTATTGTAGTTGAAAGAGATGGCCTCATCTCCTGGATAATAATAGACCGGGTTGATTCTGGTAATAGTCTAGACGAGCCGCACCTTAGGGAGCTTGCTGATAAGATAAAGTTAGAGTGTGAGGAGCCTTCGACTAGAGTCATAGTGCTAACAGGTAAAGGCGACCGCTTCTTCACTACCGGAGTCGACCTGGTATCTACCAGTCGTGTTAGAGGATTAGATGATGCTTGGAAACTCATGTATGAAGGATTAGGCGGCGTATGCCTCTCAATAACTGCCTGCAAGAAACCCGTTATAGCAGCTATAAACGGCCACGCTATTGGTGCTGGTATGGAATTGTTGAACGCTGTGGATTTAGCTGTTACTGTTAGGAGGGCAAAGTTTAGCAGTCCTGCAGCTAGATGGGGAATGGTGCCCCCCGGAACCCCTACACTAGGCCCATTCCTATTAGGCGCTAAGCATGCAGCAATGATAGCCTTGACTGGCAGAACATTCACGGCAGAGGAAGTTAAGCAAATGGGATTCATCAATATAATTGTCGATAACTTGGATGAGTTAAAGCAGGAGGTAAGAAAGCTAGCTGAGGACATAGCTATGGGAGAGCCTTTCGCTATTACTGAGACAAGAAGGCTCCTAGCATCTGCTAGGCTGCACTTCTGGGTTGACCGCGGGTTAAGGGCTTTAGCTGAGTCGACTGCAAGGCCTGTAGTGGCTGAGAGAGCTAGCGAGTTCCTAGAGGGAAAGCGTGTAGTGGAGAAATAACTGTCTCACATATTTCTCTATTCCTATATTCACCCGACCTTATATAAACTTATCTGTTTCAAATATGCTAGCGGGCCTCTTTGAGATCTATCACAAATATAAATAGAAACCGTGATAATTTCATCGCGGCGTGGAGTCCCGATAATACTCGTCTCCTAGTGGCAAACATTTCCTCGGAGGAGGACAGGTTAGCCGGATTCCTTCATAGGAGGAGGAAAACCTTACGGGTAGTATTATACGGGAAAAACGGTGGAACTCTCTGGGAGAAGATGATGTATTCTAATTGCGACCCTTGTAAACTAGTAATCGGGTGGAAGGATGATTCAAATGCAATAGTTGTTGCTGACAATGAGAAAGTAAGGATACTAGGGAAAGATGGTGTATTGATAGGTGAAGCTAGTATAAGGAAACACCTGCTCTATGGTGAAAAACCTGTAAGGGTATACGCTGGTGATGAGAGGGTCTCTATCGATACTAATATTGGTTCAACGATAATAATAGTCCGAGGGAAAACGACGTCTGTCCGTAGGAGGAGGCTTGTCGCTAAGATAGTTTACAACCTGCTATCCCTGGTAGGCGGTGATTCTGAGAGGATTAATTACTCTATAAGCCCAAACCATAAGCTAGTCGCATTTTCCATAGAATCATACCTCCAAGTCTCAAGTATGAGCACCTCAAAACTGTGGGGTAGGGATCTCGGAGGATATATTAACCAGCTGGAATGGCATCCGAGTTCAACTTCCATCTTGTCAACAGTAGCTAACCCCGAGTACACATACGGGGTACTTACAAGTCTGAGTGGAGGGGAGCTGTGGAGGACACTGCCTTTTAAAGGAGTATTCCTAGACGCGTCATGGAGCCCTGGAGGAGAGGAAGCCGCATTACTATTGTACAATGATAACAGTTGCAGCATAGTACGCTATACTTATGAGGGAGAACCCGTAGATACTGTGGATATCGACTACTGCCCTACAGTTACCTGGACTCCGATGGGAGACTTATCCCTTGTCAACGAGGACGGCTTCAGCCTCGTATCTTAAAGATACTTACTTCTCCTCTCCTCTGTAATAGAGCTCCCCGCGGGTAAGCCCAGCAGGTTTGACGAGTACGAGGCCCCTCTTATCCCTTACATCTATAATCCATACTCTGAGATCATGAGGTGTTTGCCTCATCTTCTCTACCAACAGCATTCTATCCAGCCTCGAGTTATGTATATGCCTGCTGAACCTGATTATCCCGTCAGCGACATGCTCTATGCCGAACCCGAAGCCTTTCTCAGTGGTTATAGCGTACTGGCTTGTTGCGAGTATCGTGAAACCCCACTTGTACAGGGTCCTCTTGACTTGGTAGCTGTACTTCCTCGCCATTGCCGGTTTATCGAGCCAGAAGGCGCTCATACTATCAATAACCAGGCGGGCATGACCGTATCCAAGGTACTTTTTAGCCTCTATAATCTTGTCTATTAGAGCCTCTACCGTAAGGTCTTGGAGACTCCATAGGTCCTCGGCTCCCTTCATTAAAGCATCTATAATAACCATTTTACCCTCCTTAATAGCTGTAGAGAAGTCGAATCCGAACATCCCTGCTTGCCTTATAATGCTCTCTCTGCTCTCCTCCGTGGTGACATAGATTACTTTCCCCTCTTCGAGTACTCCTTGGTTTGCAAAGTGTATGGAGAATATTGTTTTCCCGGTACCAGGCTCACCTACTGCTGCAACCATGAATCCTTCAGGTATTCCCCCAGCTATGAGTTTATCCAGGCTGGGCACACCTGTTGAGACTCTCTTTATACTAGTCAACCTAGTTGACACCGGGATAATATATTTGGATTCGGAGGCAAAAAAACGATGGTTAGACGTGTATTATCATGAGTCTAAGTTTAACCCTGGGTTCAGCTTGTATCCCTCCTCCTCAGGGTCATACAAGATAAGCCTTGCTTCAGTATATGATTCCAATAACTGTACTGGAGCTGTTCCTTTAGAGAGGCTATTAATTAATTCGTCATCAAGCTTAAATGGAGGCAGTGGCTGTATGAACGGTAGTGAATCAAACATGTAGTAAGTCATGAATGCTCCTGCAATAATACCAGCTAGAATAGCTTGTGGCCTCGAGTAATTAGGGAAACTCTCTAAGTTGAGTGCGATAGGGTTATCCGGGTGTTTCCTTCTTAAATCCTTAAGTGTATTGGTGAGCTCGGACTGGAAGCTCCATAGAGACTCGTAGTCGCTCGGATTTGCCTCGAACTTCAAGGTATCTGTGTAATGCCCTGTCCACTCTCTGAGTATTGAAGAGAATAGTTTAACGTATCTGTCGAAATACTCGTCAATCACTGGTTTTACTACGAGTAGACCTGCTGGTTTTAACCGTGAATCTAGGCCTATAATGTTTGCTGTAAGACTTATGCATTTAAAGCAGTCAGACCCAAGTAGTGATCCTATAGCACTGGATACTTCCCCATCAGTCTCGAGTCTCATGGGATTGAATCCGTATTCCTTAATAACGCAGTCAGCTATTACAGGGTTAGGGTAAAGGATATGTATCCACTTCCCCTTCTCCCCTATCAACCTCTCCTCCACAGTGTCCATAGTAATAGACAAAACCCTTACACCTAATGGATTTGTAAATATTTTTTATTATAAAAACAGTACACCTACTTCCTCAAAACCAATGAAATGAGAATACTATGATATCTTTCCTGTTTTCCACTAGAGGATTTGGTTATGCTTGAATGAACTTATACTACATTGCTGGTTTAATCACCGATGTATAATACGTCAGGTAAACCCTTGAAGAGTCCATCCCCAGTAACCAACTTATCATCCATAATTGCAGCCATTGCATACACTATCGAGTCGGCCAAACTAGGTGTTCTCAACCCATGATCCCTAGAGTGCTTCCTTAGCTCAAGGTTGATGCTAGCTGAAAGCAGGCCCACGACTATATCTATATGCTTAATCATAGTTTTGCCTTGTATAAACAGTAGCCTCTTCTTAGCTTCCTCTAGGGAGACTCCCTCCCTAAGGTATTTCCTACCTATCTCAGCCAGCACTATAGAGGGGGGTCATCCCATTATCAGATAGTAACCGTTTCAACTTCAAACCTTTCTCCGAGCCTCTGAAATATTCTATCCACGCATAAGTATCGAAAAAATACAAGAGAACCCCCCCCAGCCAAAGGTAAACCCTTATTAAACAAGGAATATTGAAAATATACGATACCGCTAGGGGAAGTGCGGGGGTGCCCGAGCCAGGTCAAAGGGGTCGGGCTTAGGACCCGATGGCGTAGGCCTGCGTGGGTTCGAACCCCACCCCCCGCACCACAAGTCAACTACCAGCCGTAAAACCTCCCTTACCAAACTATCAATCACTACATTAGGATAACTGTAGTTAAACGGCGGGGATTGTTTAACTACATTTTGCCCGATCTCCCCTCTTAATCTTTCAATCACCTCGTCAAACCCGTTGTAGTTAAAAACTGTCCCGCGGCGTAACTACACGGCTTGGTTTAACGATCTTCTCCAGCAGGCCGATGTACTTGGATACGATTCTACCGCCCTCCCGCCACTGATCATACACGTACAGCTTCCCGTAAATCCGTTTCACGGACAGAGTCAAAGAGGGATCACCTTGTAGTTAAGATTTGAGTAACCTTTTATTTACAAAAGTATAAGAAAGTTACGATTGCAACTCCAGCGGAGACATCATTGACCGGGCAAGGACAAAGATGATATAGGAAGAAGGTTTCAATAATGACTTAGCTTAGGCTTTTATATGTGGCGTACGAGGACACTGACAAAGACAAATCGTAAGGAGTGTCACTATAGGTTCCTTATGCTTCCAGCTAATAGTTCTGCGCCACAGGTATGGATACAATTCTATACTCCACCTAACACTCGTATGGAGAGATGTTGAAGCAATCCAGGGATATATCTCATTTTCCCCAGCACTTTGTACCTCGTCCCCCAAGCATTAATATATTGCATAGACACTTGATCCAGTTTCCTTACAGCCCATTCTGGTAGAGTGTAATCTTTTATCTTGGCCAAATCTTCTACATGCTCTGGTTTACGTATGCCGACAACAGGATCGATTCCTTTGATATTTATCCATGATACTGCTACCTGTGCTTTAGTTAGACCTAACTGTCGGCTTATATCTTCTAAGGCATTATGTAAATTTTTGTCTTTCAAGGCTCTTCTAAAAACTGGATCACTCATCCTTGCGGGCTCCCTGGTCACCCTGGATGTTGCTAGGGCTCCTTTTGCAAGTGGACTCCATGCCATTATTTTTATGTTTAATTTCTTTGTTTCCTGGATAATATTCAGTTCCGGCGTCCTATAGGCTAAGCTGTATTGTATCTGATTTGTTTTTATCTTATATTTCCTTGTGCACTGTACGGCTTTTTCTAGGAGATTGGATGGATAATTACTGAGTCCTATATTGCTTGCATAACCTTGGTCTATGGCTTTTTCTAATCCGTGGATTATACGGCATATATCAGCATAGAAAGGCGGGGGCCAGTGTGACAGTAGTAAATCAATAGAATCCCTACCGAGTCTTCCTCTAATTCTGCTTGCTGCTTTCGCTATATCGTTTTCAGTCCACCTGAAGCCACCTACTTTCGAAACGATAAACACGTCTTTGAGTTCCTTGACTATGTTCCCTAGTAATCTCTCTGATCTACCCCATCCATAGATTTCCGCTGTGTCGAAATATGTTAACCCTAATTCAATCGCTTTCTGAATAGCTTTACTTACATTATCTAAGTTGGTTGACGACCATAGACGGCTTCCTGCCTGCCATAAACCTATGTAGATCATATGATACGCCTTTTTAACAATTATAGCTAGACTGCTATAAGGTTTCTGGACTAGGATTGAAAGAGAGAAAAGATGGTTAACGGTTAGATGTTATCCTTCGCTTTGACTTATTCGCTATTTCTATTGATACTAGGAATACCGTGAAAGAGAATCCTATTATGGAAAAGAGGTCATGGTCATCGTGATATCCTACTAGTATTCCTCCAACCAGTGATGACCCTGTTTGATTACCTGGTCTTGGATCGCAGAAGTAGTTTATGACTAAGTTCCCTGGGCGTGATTCGACTGGATAGTTCTGTAGGTTTATGGGTAGTTGGCTATATGTTAACGGTAGGTCGAGCGAGTGTATATTTATGATGGTATAGTTTAATGAACTCGTATTTATAGATGTGAAAATGTTATCGATCATTGTAGTAGTATTAGATGTCATATTGCATTTACCAGTCATCTCCGCCATTGGTGTAGTCGATATTATGAGAGGATCTCTTATTGTGAATGTCCAATTTAGGTATGTGAGGTTTTCGGATATCATTCCTGTTGATAGTATGACGGATTCATTTGCGAATACATGCCATAAATAGCTGCAGAAGTTATCCATAGAAATAGGCACACAACACTGTGATCTAACCATTTTAAACCACTCTATGTTACCGTTCTCATCTAGTCTCATGAGGAACCCTTTACTATAGCTTGTATTCCCTATTGATGTAGAACCCGAAATTACAACGTCAGTATTTACTGAAGCTATATCTGTTGGAAAATTGTACCTAGTGCTGTTCAGTAGGAATGCCCAGCGGACTTGTCCATCAGGGGTTAGGGATGCAATAGTTGACTTAGCTATATATACATGTGGGTTATTAGGATCCTGGAAATCCATCCTTCCACCCAACACAATGTTATGATCTGATGTTACCGATATTCCTGAGAAATATAATTGTCCAAGTCCTGTCGATAATCCTTTATTCCAAATAATATCGCCATTTGATGCGTTGAGAGCGGTTACAATGTAGGGAGAGGGATAATTGTTCGCCCATGAAGCGATGTACACAATATCATTTATTTCATCGTAATCCATGCTTATTGGAACAATATCATAGCTGGATGAGTAGTATGCTTTGAGCCATTTAATAGTACCGTTAGTGTACATATTCAGTATCGTGCAATGCGAAACGTTTTCGTTGAACTCAGTTATCCAGAACTCGTTATTTGATATTGGAAGAATTCTCGCCCATGTCATGCTGCTAGTAAGGATTGAATCTGTTTGTTTCGACCAGAGAATATTTCCATCATTATCCAATGCTATAATGACTAGGTGGTCATTATGCTGGGTGCCGCCGACAACAATATATGTGTCTCCGATTCTCTTAAAATCGTTTGCTATAAAACCGTTGGATGTTAGGTTAATTATTCTCCTTTCCCATATGAGGCTTCCATTCCAGAGGAACTTGAATATGTGATTTGTGTAGTTATTGAATCCCTCCCAGTTTGCTACTGCTAGAACCATATAACTATCACTCCCTACTACTAGTCCTGTGGGCCACATATCTGGATGTAGACCTCCAATATAGAACGCATAGAATTCCACGTTATATGACTCTGCATGAGTGGCGATGAGTTGAGGTTGTACTATTATTATTATTCCTATTAATATTAATATGAGTATGAATCTTAATGTCATAGAGTTCATTTCCTACACCTTCAGTAAAATGATCAATATTAGGTTTAAGAAAAACTATTTAAAAGAGTGTTATCTATTTCTTATCATCCTCAAAATTTTTCTCGCTTTATATTCTATTTTGTCTTTATTATAATTATTTATAAAAAGTTAGAATGGATTTTTGATTGCTTCGGTTAACAGTTCTATCACTCCAGGATCTTCTAAGACTGTAATATCCCCTATAGGTTCATTTCTAACGATCGATCTCCCAATTCTACGGACAAGCTTACCGGTACGGTTCTTCGGCAACTTTCCAACGAAATATATTTCAGTTAGAACAGCTATAGGCCCAACCTTATCCCTCACATTCAACCTTATTTCTTCAGCTAGTTCCTTGCTAGGTGTCATATCTGGTTTCAAGACTATGAATGCAACAGCTGTCTCACCCTTAATAGGATCCAGCTTGCCTACAACCATAGACTCAGCTACAGCAGGATGCTTGTTTATACCGTCTTCAATCTCTGCACTAGTTATCCTGTGGCCTGATAT
The DNA here is from genome assembly GCA_015522635.1 of Candidatus Tiamatella incendiivivens. Taxonomy (NCBI): domain Archaea; kingdom Thermoproteati; phylum Thermoproteota; class Thermoprotei; order Acidilobales; family Acidilobaceae; genus Tiamatella (SeqCode); species Tiamatella incendiivivens (SeqCode). The sequence goes on from WALW01000021.1 coordinate 28,698, forward strand.
TTTCAAGGTGTCATCGATTCTCCCGACTATCCATAAGTATCCGTGTTCGTCGAAGTATCCAGCGTCTCCAGTTGTGTAGTATCCTTTTATGCTATAGTAGCTTTCTATGAACCGCTGCAAATTACCTTTCCACCCGGGTTTCCCAAAGTTGTCGGGGTCACCCCATACTGTGAGGAAGACGTATGGGGCTTTGAATGGGGCTTTTATTACAAGTGCACCTATCTCGCCTTCCTCCAGTGGGTTACCGTTCTCGTCCACTGCTTCAAGCTCGAACCCAGGCATGCGTACGCCTGGTGATCCGGGCTTGAAGGGTAAGAGTTCGATGCGTGTTGGTATGGATGCCATTGCGAGGCTCTCGGTTGAGCCATAAATGTTTACTACAGGTATCCGCCTCAGGGCTAGTTTCTCGTATACCCAGTTCCATAGATCGGCGGGGAAATGCTCTCCTATGCTGGCTATCAGTCTAAGGCTACTATAGTCGTGGCTCTCTACGGCTTTGTCTCCGAGCATTCTGAACATTCTAAACAATGTTGGTACAGCCCAGAATATTGTTGGCCTGTATTTCTCTATCATCCATAGGTATTGATCCATCCTTGGATAGTTAGGTGCGCCATCGTATATTATCGCTGTATACTTGAATATTTGAGGGCCAATTACATGAGCAACTATCCCCGTGCTCCATCCTAGCTCAGATATGTTTAGCATCCTATCACTGTGTGCTCCTTCATCCGGGAACCCCATTATCCACCTTAAGAGACTATAGACTCCCACGATGGCCGATACGTGGCTATGTACTATGCCTTTAGGCTTTCCAGTTGTACCGGAGGTATACAATAGTGTTATAGGTTCATTAGCCTCAAGCCAGAGGGGTTCAACACTTGTTTTCTCACTTGTTTCCCGGAGAATATCCTCCATCCATACATCTCTCCCACTAGTCATTGGCACGTTTTCCAAGCCATGCTTGCGGGAAACTATCACTTTGTCCACGAAATCAAGGTCACCTACTGCCTTTTCAACTATTTGCTTTAATGGAACGACATTACCTCTTCTGACTGCTGCATCTGCGGTTACAATGAACTTAGCCTTTGCATCCATGATCCTCTGTTTCAAAGCGTTGAAAGCCAGTCCAGGTGATATGGGTGTGAATATCCCACCTATTCTATTTACTGCAACTACTGTAGCTGCTGCTTCCGGGGTAGTTGGCATGTATATTACTACCCTGTCTCCTTTCTCTAGGCCCTGTCTCCTTAGAGCGTCTGCAATTCTGTTTACTAGGATATAGTATTCCTCTAATCCTACTGTTTTAGCGTTCCCTTGCTCGTCTTCCCAGATGTAGATTATCTTGTTCTTATGCTCCGACTGGAGTTGGAGGTCAAGATTGTATGTCCAGTTGGTGTATCCTCCAACGAAGAATTTCTGTATCGGATCGTTTATCTCTGTGTATTTATTCCATAGTTTTCTCCAGTAGAGGGCTTTTAATGCTATTTTACTGTAGAACTCCTCCGCGTTTTTAGCCGCTTCATCGTATGTTTCAAGGTATCTCTCGCCTAATCCAGGGATGATGGGCCCGGGTTCAGGGAATGGGGGCTTGTATCTTGACATGTATTACACTCTCCTAACTTTTTCATGTATGGGAAAAACTTAGGTTTGGTTGATTTTTAGTATAAGGGGATTTATAAATAGTAATGAAAATTTTATATTTTCAATAACATTAAAATAAACCTTGTACTGTATTCCAATATAATTAGAGGCGAACTATCCTTGTCCGAACTTAAAATCCTATCAGACAAAATAGTCAATAAGCTAAAACTCAGAACTAAGCCTGTAGGCTTGAAAGTCTTTAAGGAGGGATTAGGAGAACTATCGGAAAAACTTCTTAGGCCACGGAAGCATCTACATCAAAAACTAACACTATGCCAGATGATAGGCCTCTCAAGATTCAACGGCATTGCTGTGGGAGCGGAATTAGAAGATATGGGTTGCCCTGGAACTATGCTGATCTTCGGAATGATACGTCCTCCCAGCTTTATTAGAGAAGGACGCCTAAGCTATGGCTTATATACTGAGACGCAAGAAGATGGGGTCAAGCTTGACTTAACGATGCCTATATGGAAGTATGGAGCAAAAGCTATAGCTACAGCTCCATTGGATGCTACACCTTTTGATCCTAGTGTGGTTGTAATCTACGGTACGCCGGCACAAATAATGATGCTCGTTGCAGGATATATATACAAGGCAGGTGAACCAGTAGGCTCTAGTTCTTACGCTAAAGCTGGAAGCGATCTTGCGATAGTTGCTTCTATGCTAGATGGAAAACCTAAGACATTCATACCTGGATTAGGTGACCGTATAGTCGGACACGTCGAGGAATACGAGCTAGGCTTCGTTACACCCACTAACATTCTGGATGACATAGTATATGGAATGGAAAACCAGGAGAAAAGCGACTTCATAGTATATCCACCAAAACCGATACTAGTTTACCCAGCGAAATTCGAGGAGCTACCAGTGATTGGAAAATATTATAAACAAATACTTGACGAGGTGGAGAAGCGTGAACAATAGTAAAGTGGAAGAACTAGCCAGCCTTGCAGGCAAAAAGGCCGTAGAATATCTCGCCCAGACCGAGAACTGTGCTTATAGTCCCTTCAGAGCCATCAGCGAGGTTCTCAAATTAAATGTGACTGAAGAATGTGTTAACATGTCTATAGGTTTTGCCGGCGGAATAAGCGGGTCCGGCTATATATGCGGTGCACTATGGGCTACTATAGCAGCAGTTGGAGCTTATCAATCCCGGAGAAAGCTTAATGGTAAAACATTCTTGGAAAGAAATATGCATATCCACATGAAGTCAGCTAAAATCTATAAAATGTTTATAGAGAAGTTCGGTAGCCCGAACTGTAAGGATCTAAACCCAAAGTTTGAATGGAGCAGTGAGGACCAAAGGAGAAAGTGTACTTCCATAGTTAAATGGGCGGCGGAAACAGGGGTAAGGGAGGCCCTAACTCTCGAATAATTTTTTCATTATGTTTTTTCATTCGCATCGTTCATAGAGGTTGATATCCTTGAGTGGCAGTTTAGATGGAAGAAAATATGATGTTCTTGTAATAGGAGCAGGTATGGGAGGAGGAGCTATAGCTTTAAGAGCTAAACAGCTAGGTTTGAAAGCAGCTATAGTCGAGAAAGCTAGGCTTGGTGGCACATGTGTTACAGTCGGCTGTGTTCCAACAAAATACCTCCTACGGGTATCCGAGCATGCTAGAGACACGATGAACATGATGGACTCGGGAATAGTCATGGGAGAGAATGTGTCTTTTGATGTAAAATCTGTTATGAAACGGAAGGAAGAGCTATTAGAGCAGGTGATCTGGTGGTATAGGGATGTAGTATTCCCTAGCTATGAAATAGATGTCATAAGAGGAGAAGCAAGAATAACTTCACCACATACTGTCAAGGTTAACGGGGAGACTATAGAAGTAAAATACATAGGTGTAGCGACAGGCTCGATACCTGTAGCGCCACCCATACAAGGGTTAAAAGAAGCATTTGACAAGGGGTGCGCTGTATTCAGCGATCAAGCGTTATCGATGACAGAGGCTCCAGACCACATTATTGTGATAGGTGGAGGTCCTATAGGCCTTGAGTTAGCAACTGTGTGGGAAGGCTTCGGCTCTAAGATAACGGTAGTAGAGCTATTAGAGCGGCTTCTCCCAATGATGGACAAGGATCTAAGTAAAGCAATAACGGATATCCTGTTGCAAAGAGGCTATAATATACATACTAGCACAAAGGTGACCAGAATAGACCCCGAGACCTGTGAGGTATATTTATCTAGCGGCGAGAGAATAAGGGGAGACAAGATCCTAGTATCAACAGGTAGGAAACCTAGATCAAGTGGACTGGGATTGGAAGAGATCGGGGTAAAGATAGGCGAGGATGGTAGGATAATAGTGAATGAGAGAATGCAGACATCGGTACCCAACATATATGCAGTTGGGGATGTAACAGGGCCACCCTTACTAGCCAGCAAGGCTAAAGTGCAGGGAATAGTGGCAGCTGAGAACATGGCAGGAATAACCTCAACATATAATCCTAAACTAGTACCTTTCGCGGTGTTCACCGACCCGGAGGTTGCAAGCGTAGGTGTTTCAGCTTATAAGGGAGACCCGGAATATGTTGTCAAGAAATTCCCCGCTGGTGTTAACTATAGATCCATCGTATACGAGAGACCATTCGGGTTGGCAAAAGTAGTATTCAATAAAGAAGGCGTATTAGTAGGCTTCCATATGATAGGTCTTCACGCTTCAGAAGTTGTTAACGCGGCAACCATGGCTATACAAAAAGGATACGAGATGGATGACGTTATGGAAACAATATTCGCTCACCCTGTTATGAGCGAAGTCTTCCTAGACGCTATGCATTTAGCCAATGGCGTAAACGTTTACCTTCCGAAGAGGTGACATTTTTGGTTGAGGAGCAATCTCCTCCATTTGACTTTCAAAACCCTCCTTGGACCAAGAATTATGATGAAGGCGTTTATTTCAAGGTAGATGTACCTCGAATACTGTTGCACGAGATGCTTAAGGGGGTAACAGAGAAGTATCCGGATAGACCTGCAGTAACATTCTACGGTAAATCGCTTAGCTATAAAGAATTATGGAGTGAAGTCCTAAAAGTTGCAGAAGGATTGAGGAAACTGGGACTAGGTGAGGATAGCTGTATCGTTTTGATACTTCCAAACGTGCCGCATTACATTATACTATCCTTTGCAGCTTTCTCTATAGGTGCAAAAGCTTGCTTGTTCAACCCGTTATGGAGTGCATATCAAGTAGAGGAGGAGCTTGAAAAGATCAATCCTGACATTATAATTGTCCAGGATATTCTAGCCGATAAATACGAGTCCGTACTGAAAAATAGAAACAACGTTTACCAAGCCTTCCTAGGAGACTATGCAACTATGGGTTTCCGATTCAAGATGAGTATGGGTAGAATGCTAGGTAAACTCCCCCGTCCATCCAAACTATTCAAACCATACAGGGAGCTAGTATCAAATGAGCCTCTAGGCAAGTTGTATGATGGGGATCCAGAGGAAACTGTGGCAGCACTCCTATATACGGGTGGAACCACGGGTACACCTAAGGCAGTCATGCTAACTCACCTGAACATAATGGCAAACATAATTTACCAGAAAATATGGTTTCATAGAGAAGAAGGAAAAGACCGAGTCCTAGGTTTACTCCCATTCTTCCATGCATACGGATTCGGAAGCATAATGGGGCTGAGCCTGTACATCGCGTCAAACCTAGTTCTTCAGCTTAGATTTGATCCTGAAGAGTTCCTTAAGACCATTATTAAGGAGAGGATAACGCTCATCCCAGGCGCACCTACAATATATCTAATGCTCTTAAAACACATTCCTAGGGAGAAACTAGAGAAAATACGTGGGATACCCGAAATATGCTTTTCAGGAGCAGCTCCTCTACCAGTTGAGGTTATAAAGCGATGGGAGTATATCACGGGATGCAGAATAGTAGAAGGCTACGGGCTAACCGAAACGAGCCCTGTTGCAGCAGCAAACCCTATTTACGGTAAAAGAAAGCATGGTAGCATTGGACTACCCATGCCTAACACTCTCCTAGCTATAGCTGACCTTGTCGAGCCAAAACTTGTGGAAGGCCAGGGAGAACTCGTTGTCTCAGGTTTACAGGTGATGAAAGGCTATTACAATATGCCTGAAGAAAACAAGCAGGCATTCTTTGATTGTTGCGGGAAGAGATGGTTTAGGACAGGCGATATAGGATACATGGACGAAGAAGGGTATTTCTTCATTGTAGATAGGAAGAAGGATATAATCAAGTACAAAGGACACAGTGTTTATCCCAGATACATCGAGGAGACACTATATAAGCATGAGTGCGTCGCAGAGGTAGCAGTAATTGGTATCCCAGATCCAGAGGCAGGGGAGACTATAAAGGCCGTGGTTTCACTTAAACCCGAGTGTAGGGGTAAACTGAGCGAGGAAGAGTTAAAGGAGTGGAGTAAACAGTATCTAGGTGCACACGAGTATCCTAGGTTCGTAGAGTTCGCTGATGAGCTTCCTAAGAGCCCGGCAGGGAAGATTCTGCGGAGAGTTGTAAGGGAAAGAGAGCTTGAGAAGCTGAAAAGTGAACATTAACCTGTATTATTCGTAAATCAACTTTTGTTCATCATCCCTTGCATACATTTAATTATCTACATTATTAGGTTGTTCTAGTGACCTCATAGAAACAGTATACTAAGACCTCACAGCAACAAATGGGAATAGATGAGAACAGGGTTAACCAATTACTGTTGCAGCCTTTATAGGGATTTTAGCTATGTTAAATTATAACAATAGGGTTTCTAGTTATAGAGTCAACGAAAACTATGTCACTAAACCCTGACTCCCCAAGTCTGGCCTTTGCATCATCAAGTATTCTCCTCCAAACGTTATCATTCAAGAACCTGCAGAAACTACAGCCAGGATTCGAACCCTGGTAATCAAGGAACACCAATATACCCGAACCATCATACCTAACCCTGATCCTGGTTACAACGCCGCTAGAAACAAGATCAACATCGTAACCAGGGACAATAACCCTCGACAACGCATCCATAGCTTTGTCTATCCTTTTCCTAAGAAACGGGCTTATATCACCTGTCTCCAGGTTTTCAAGACTCCTCCCCTTTAACGACACGATATTTGTTCCAAGTAGTCTCCTCAGTAATCCCACTGCAATCACACTAGGCTAATAATCTCCTCCGAAACTAATATAATAAGTGTAAATACACCATAGCCTATGTTATCTTCCCTGCAATTTAGCGGAAAAAGATTAGGTTGTTGTCTCATAAATTGAGACAGAGAAAGAGTCTGAAACAGGCTGGTCATAGGTTACAATAAAATTGGCAGTATAGCCTTCTAGGAAATTTGTGCCACTCCAAGTGTGATCGTATAGTGATAGTTCCCCATTGGGATCTGTAAGATCTAATGCACCCATATAATGTGTTGTCGTAACTCCTGTTGTAGTGTCCTTTTCTATCCAATATACTCTGAGTTCAGCCTGTGATGCTTGGCTGGGTGTTTTTACTTTCAGGGTTATATGATTTTCTTGTGCATGGGTATCGGATCCGAAGTTAAGTAGATGTTCAAATATCCATCCTCCCTGTGTTATTGTTGCTTCAACTGTTGCTGTTGAATACATTTTTACTTGTGTTGTCCCATCGTCTGAGACTGCTGTTATACCGTTGAAGTAGACATATAACTTGTTTGAGTCGTAGGTTGTTGTTCCATTTGGCGCGTGGAACTCAACCAGATAGTTGTTTCCTCCCTCATAGAATCCGAACATTGCTCTTCCAGTAGCTTGTGTATAGTCGTTAACGGTTATGTTCAGGTTTGCCTGACGATATAGGTATATTGCTGCTATACTTGAGGTAGTCATTAATGCTATTAATAGTAGACCGAAGACCAGGATTTTCCTCTTTTTCTGGTTTATATTTCTCACTTCTAACTCACATCTCTAGTGGATAGTACCAGGGGTCTGAGATAACGTAGGAGAGCAGCCTAAGTTATTTCAACATTTGTTTAACCCGTTACTTGAGGATAATTCTAGTGTTTTACATATAAAAATATATGTAACTTTTCTATATACTTATGATATATGTATTTGAAAGAGGTTATATATAATTATTAAATATATTTTAAATACATAGAAACACCTGTAGGACATATTTAACTAGGAAATAATTCTTTAGATAGTCAAATAAACCCTGTAATCATGGGATGAACATTGTATTCAGAAACCGGAAGCGAATGCAAGGACATATTTCTACCAATATTCAAGGATTCCCTCAAAAATGGAAATTGCCCTATATGCACTATCCTTGGGAACTATGAGGTAAACATTCTTGAGTCAATACTATATGAGAGGGTGAATGACCCGGAAGTTAGGCGTAAATTTATAGATTCAATGGGATTGTGTAAATACCATGCATGGCTCATAGTTGAATTATCAGAAAGAAGCACTTTAGTGGATAACCTTGGACCTTCTCTTCTTTATAGAGATATCCTGGCCAAGTACATAAGGGACGGTCACAGCTCAAAGAAGGGGACATGCCCAATATGTAGAGATGTTGCTAGTTATGAAAAAATGATAGTTAAGTGGATAGCAAAGTGTATGGATAATAGTGATTGGTTTAGATCCCTCTATGCAAACGGTAAAGCAGTTTTCTGTGATAATCACTACCACAGGATAATTGGTCAAATGAGAAATCCACATGCTATTAAGGAGTTCGAGTCGATCCACAGAGATAAGCTTAAGAGTATTCTAATTAGAATTGAATCGTATATATCGAAAAAAGACTATCGATCTAAGGAGGAAATCAAAGAGGAAGAAGTGTATGCTTGGATAGATGCATTAAAGGCCTTAAAAGGGGATAGAAGTTTCAGAGGATGTAGCGGCTAGTTGCAGGTATTAGCTCTCTAACAGAGGAATCCCAAGGCTCTTCGAGTATTCTACGTGCAAGCGTATATATTGATGAATCCGTAGAAAACTCTGCTAATTTCAGTGCTTTGTCTAATATATGTCTACTATTTACGCTTCTCTCAGGTGAGCCGAGGGGCCATCTCACCTCAACCCCAACATTACCGGCAGTAGTTTCCAGTGATACCTTGGATGGCATGCTATCCGGGTAATCCGAGGTAAACTCAGGGTTCTCAACTACCTTGACTTTATCGAACATACTTTTGACAGTAGTGTCAGTCAATCCTCTTGGAATGGTGTCAAGCCATACATTTTCATATACTAATGCTACGGATACCAAATAGGATAGGTTGAACCGGGCTTCCTCTATCGTGCTAGGGAACTTGTCTCTCGAAGCTATCTTAATAGCATCATCGTAAGTTTCAATAGTAACGTTTCTAATTCCTCTAATATCACCGTTGAACTTCTTTCTCGCTTCTAAAGCCGCTTCTATAGCTGTGTGGGTATGCCTACAGCTTGGATAGAACTTATATCCATTGAGCTCCAAAGCATAATACTCCGGAAGCATCCTGCATTTTCCACCTAGGGATCTACATACTGCATCAATGTCGTCATTGATGTCTGTATCCCAGGATCCTATATGAGATAACATGTATCCAGACGTAGAAGCATGCATGGCTGATAAGGGTTTTAGCCTTGGATCGGATTTAACAGCGATCCAGAGGCCACCAGCATAGTTTAACGCCGTCATTACCAAGAGTTTGATGACTTTCCCCTTGCATCCGTTCCTGATTACTCCTGAAGCCACAGCACTGCCGACAAGTCCGGCTGTAGCTGTCGTATGCCACTTCTGATAGTGAGGTTTTCCCAGATAACCGCCTATCATATAGCCTGCTTGGTAGCCTGCTGTAACACCTTTCAAAAGGAGTCCAAGGTCAGTGTCGAGTTCAAGTGCTGTCGAGAGGGCAGCTGGAACGATAACACATCCCCCATGTATAAAACCTTGAGGGAGCCAGTCATCTAATTCTAGTGAATGAGCCAGGAAAGCATTCACAGCTGTCGCAGTAACCGGGTCGGTATGTTCCCATGAACCGAGTATTATACTTGTTCCAGTGAGACTCTTCTTATACGAGGGTTTTATCGGGTGTAAATGATAGGCTGATCCTGCCACAGCCAAGGTGTCAGCCAAAGCTACTTTCGCGTCTTCTAGGACTCCTGTATTATTGCAGGCTGACATGGCTTTTTCTGCTATAACTTCAAGGGTTGAGGTCACGATTCACCGCCATTGCACTCAATATTTAAGTCGATCATTGCAAGCGGGATGTGTTGCTGTGCTCCATAAACATCTCTATCGCCAGGATGGCCTGAGGGTGTTTTCCTCCTTAAGTTTATCTTTACAGCTAACGCTGGCCTGTAAGGTATAATGCCTAGAACATTACTTTCATCTACTACATATGCTTTGGCAACTAATTCTTTGGTGAGAGCTTTAGATACTTGCTTCCAGCATTCTTCGCTATCGAATAATAGGTCTAATGTAACTATGAATGGCCCTGCATTCTTGCTCCTAACAACTCGTGCCAAATCATATAGTTTAGCCATTCAAATCCACCTCCTTAATACGGGTAGTTTCCAGTGGATTTTTGAGCTCCACCAGATGCCAGAGACTCCATTCATACGCTATGCCAGCATACAAGTCGCTGGGCGAGAATGGGAATGCGAGATTTCCTGCTGTAGTTTTTCTTGACGGCCAGCCTATATGCAGTAGTGTGCTACGGATCAATCCTGCGGCGGCTTCCGCCTTACTCCTATCTGCTGCCACGACTTCTAGAACCAAGCCTACTTCATGGCTAGGCTTCCGAGCTTCTGAGCTTCCTAGGATACCATTCCAACCGTAGAAACGTGGGTATACACTAAACCCCCCGCCAAGCTGTTTTACTGCAAAGTTGACGGCCTCTTCATACAACTTTGGAAGCTCAGAGATGAATAACGGGTCCCTTACTCCAGCAATAACTACGACTCTGTGTCCAATAGGCCTAGACCCCTCGAGCTTAACCATGTATTTCTGTGCGTCAATCCACCTTGATCCACGTACAACAACGCCAAGATCAACTTGCTCATAGGTAGCATCCTTAAAATCAGCGTAGCCTCCTGGAATAGTCTCCCTGTAAGGGTCATTCCTCTCATAAAGTGCGTGCTCCGCGACAGATATAACAGTAGTCTTTCTATCAGGGTTAAGAGCCCTGACCTCGAATTCATCTCTCCTTAAAATACCTAGTAACCCGTCTGCCCCGCTACCCGGTTCTGCTGCAATCGCCCCGCACTCTAGGATCTTGGCCATATGAACAGCTAATCCTTTATCGAAACCCCTCATCCATGGGAGAGCAGCGAAGGATGAGATATCTACAACCCTACCAGCTAGAATAATGTCAGCATCATCCTTCAATGCCTTTATGATGGACTCTATACCGTTCTGTGCAACAACAACCCCAGGATCCTTTATCGTATCAATATAACTATGGTCAAACCCTAAGTCTACTATATATCTCCCTTCCTCAACAACTCTCTCAAGGAAATCTTGATCGATATCAGAATAGAGTAGCTTTACCCTAAAACGCCCTCCTACATCTCCTATAGCCTTCTTCAGAATACTGAACGTCCTATTAACATGTACCCTGGAACCAGATCCGCCTGCAGAGCCTATTACAAGTGGAACTTCAAGTTTCCGTTGAGCTTTAAGTAAAAGCTTTAAATCACGTAGAATAGAAGAGTCTGGAACGAGGGTTTTACCTGAGCCAAGATAATACGGTCCAGGATCAGTGCTACCAGCGTCTACTCCTATAATATCAGGCTCCTGCTTCACACCATTCCAAAGACTATTCTCCGGGAAACCATAGCC
>WALW01000022.1 GCA_015522635.1 Candidatus Tiamatella incendiivivens
GCTCTATGGTGACTTATGTAATAATTAAGTGATAAAGAATAATATAACTATTATTTAACAATTTTTTGTTAACTATTCTAATAAGGGTTATTGAAGATTGGCTATTGTAAATTAAAATGATCATATGGTATATCTCTTTTAAAAAGAATATAAACGCGTTTTAGAATTCCTAGTACGGGCTCATAAAACCAGCAACTCCCACGGTTACTAATGCGTTATAATGGAAAAGTTTATTATAAATTATAGGTGCAATTTCATTAAGTTCCTGTAAGGGATTATAGGATTTTAAACTCATTGATTTAATTGATTGGAGTGCACTATCGCATAGGTTGTTTATCGTGTTTTCGTCACATCTATTGATAGGTGTGTTCCAGACAGCAACCTTGATTATTATCTTTTTGTCTATAGGAAGTTCTTTATCGCAGATTGGTGATTTAGTTGTGCTTATAGGATGAGGAGTACCCATAGAGTTTCCTTTATAAGAGTACTGTTAATGGAAAGGTGTTTATTAATTAATCACATAGTATTAAGGAAGTGAACGTTCGCTAACTTACGCCTTTGATTAATCCTTAGTGTTCGTAGTGTTGTGTTTTGTTAGGTATTTTTTGAGTCCTGGTGCTAGTAGTGGTTTTCCGTCGTGTTGTGGGTAGGCGTATGGTAGTGTTATTTCTGTGGTGCCTAGTGGTGTTTCGATTGTTATTGTTGGGTTTTCTGTGAGTGGTATTTCCTGGAGGGTTTTTCCTTGTAGGATCATGTTTGTTAGGTAGGTTGCTCCGTCTATGCTTAGCTGGTGTGTGCCTAGGTTTCTTGTTTTGGCCCATGGTGTTCGGCGGGTGATTTCTCTTGTGCGGTGTTTTCTGGGGTGGTCTCCTAGTATTCCTCCTATTATTATGCAGTCTGCTTGCCTTGCTTCTTGGGGTGTGAGTGGTTGGGTTGCGTCTGGGTCTAGTATTATTGTTTTCCTGTCTTTGCAGTATTGGTGTGCTGGTGTGCCTAGTATTTTGGGTGGGTTGCATGTTTTCTTGTTGGTTTGTTGTTCGAGTTGTTTGGGTGTGTTTGTGATTACTAGTTTGTCTCCCGCGATTTGGTGGGCTTGTAGGATTTCTAGGAGAATTCGTTCGCCTGGTGGTTCCATGTTCTCTATTACTATCTCTGCCACGATTGGGGTTTCACTCTTCCTCCCTGTATTCTACTGTTAGGACGTCTGTTTCTGCGTGTTTGAATATGTCGCTTGCTACGCTTCCAACTAGCTTGTCGAGCCAGCTGCGTTTTCCCCGTTTCCCTACTACTATTAGGTCTGCGTTTACTTTCTTCGCGTAGTTTAATACGATGTGTCCTGCACTGCCTGTTTCAACTGTTACTTCCTCTACCGTTGCTCCTTTCTCCGCTGCTATTTTCTTTGCTTCGCCTAGTGTGTTCCTAGCGTTTTCCTCTATGGCTGTTAGTGCACCTTCGATTATGGGGGTCATTGTGGCTACATAGTCTTGGATTGGCGGTATTGCCATTACGAGGTATAGTTTGCCGTCGAATTTCTTAGCTATTTCCACTGCTTTCTCTAGGGCTTTTATGGATGTGGGGCTCCCGTCTATGCCTACGAGAATGTTCTTATACAACTCCTCGTTCACCATGTTATTTTAGGTTCCCCCTGTTTATTAACTTGAATTAGACGGGTTGGAGGGGAATACGGGTTATGGATTCGAGGGTGTATAGTGAGTTCACTGGTAGGGAGCCGATTGGTGTGGTTTTGAATCACGCGGATCAGGATGGGTTGGTTGTAAGGCAGGGGTTGAAGGGTGTTGAGAGGCTTGAGGGGGTTCAGTTCCAGGGGGATGACAGTATCCTCCATGGTCTCGGGGAGGATGTTATCGCTGGGCTCTTAGCTGTTACCGGTTTGAAAGAGGATGAGGGTCTTAGTGTTGGGTTGTGTAGTGATGTTGGGGGTGCTGTTACTAGGTTAACGTTGAGGGGTGTCCGTTTCGAATTGGCAGATACTCCTCCTTTCCCCTACTCTGTTGGAGATGAGTACTGGTTTCATAGTGTTGTAGAAGGTGTGACTGGTAGGTATAAGCCTTTCCTGGATTGCAGGTCTACTCCGTGCATTATAGATGGGAGTCTCGCAACCGGGGTGAGGAGGTACCCTATGGTTGACGGGGAGTATATGGTTTTCACGTCCTTCAACAAGTGGCTCTATACTCCTGGGAGGCTTGGCGCAGTATTCTATACACCCGGCTTCCCTGCCCGGTTGGAGTGCGGTGAGCCGAGTCCTTTGTTGCTAGCGTATGTTAAGGGCGTCCTGGATTACCTTGCTTCCACAGGTATTGAGGGTGTTGAGAGTAGGGTGCTCGGGTTGACCGGGGAGTATGGTTGGCTTCTGGATAAAGCTGGTTATACTCCTCTTACACCTCCTGAGGGGGAGTATAGGGCTGGGATAGTGGCTTTCAGCCTTCCCCTTCCCAGCGGTGAGGTTGGCAGTATTAGGAGTAGGCTTAGTAGGATGGGTGTTAGGGTTGGGTTTGTTAGGAAGATTATGAGGTTGTCGCCTAGCTTCTATAATACTGTAGGGGATATTGATCCTGTTTTGAGGTTGCTTCCTTAGTCTCCCTCTATTTTAACTCCTTCAACACCGAATACTCCTGTCCCGCTCCATGGAGCGTTTTCCAGTAGTTTGGAGCGGATGTCCTCAGCGTTATCAGTGTGTGTTAGTGCTATTATTGCCCCACCGCGCCCTGCTCCTGTGAGCTTTGCTCCTAGTGCTCCCGCAGTTCTTGCTTTGTGTACTAGTCTTTCTATTCTCTCGTTCGATACTCCGATGGAGTATAGTAGGCCTTGGTTTATGTTCATGAGTTCCCCTACTACTTGTAGATCCCCATTCTCGAGTGCCGGGATTGATTCTTGGACTACTGCTTCAGCGGCCTTATATATGTCTTCGAAGACGTTTTCATGTTTATCGTATAGTTTCAGGACTTCTAGGACGACGTCACCAGTCCTCCTCCTGACGCCTGTGTCTGCTATAACGAGTCTTCCACTGTTAATATTGACTGGTATTCTCCTGTAACCCTCTTCCTTCCTGTATACTATTACTCCGCCCTCGACTACGATGGTGTTGTCTATGCCGCTTGGTTTTCCATGGACTACTTTCTCTGCTTCATAGCTCATTCGGAGGAGGAATTCCCTGCTTATGTTTAGTCCTAGTAGTCTACCGTAGGATGCTGTGTATGCAGCTGCGCTCGCCGCACTGGATCCTAGGCCTGCTGAGACGGGGATTTCAGAGTCTATTGTGATGTATGCGGGTTCGAGTTTGACTGTTTCCCTTAGTCTCTCGAGTATTTGGACGAATGGTTGGAAGACGTCTAGGTGACCTGTTTTTACTTTGAGCTTCCCCTTGTCGGGGTAGACTCTGGCTTGCATGCCTAGGTTCCTGCTTTCTATGATGAGGGGCCAGTCCTTCTTCACCCGGGAGCTCACGTATGCGCGGAGTCCTATGCTCCCTGCTATAGCGTGGTTTCCCCTGACCACGAAGTGTTCTCCGAATAGTATTATTTTCCCGGGAGCACTTGCTTTAACATTGTTCATTGCTTGCCACTTCAAACGCCGGAGGGTGGGTTTGGTGTGGGATTCTCCCTAATAAAAATATGTTCACCCTCTGCCGCAGATGGAGTCGTATTGCTGTGCTATGGTGAACCCGCTGCTCGTCCCTAGCCTCGACGCTCCTGCTCCCACCGCGGCTGCCGCATCGAATACAGTCCTAATGCCTCCTGCCGCTTTTACAGGTAGCTTGTAGTGTCTGGCTATCATGGAGACGCGGTGGACTGTGTAAGGGTCTCCGCCCTTCGCTATGACGCCTGTGCTCGTTTTAATCCAGTCGAACCCTACTTTAGCGGCTTTCTCCGCTAGAGCCTCTAGTTCACCGTCATCGAGCACGGCGGCCTCTACTATTAGCTTCCCATCAGCGCCTGACTCGTGTATAATGTCTATGATGCTTTGCAAGTGGTCTTCAACCATGTTCCATTCACCGCTTTTTACTAGGTGTAGGGGGGCTACGATGTCTACCTCTGCTATACGGGTTTTCAATAGTAGCTTGAGTCCGCGTACGCAAGCGTCTGTCCCATAGTACGGGTGGGGGAAGCAGTATACCGTGCAGAGCCTGCCGTGCCGCCCGTAGTCCTTGTCAGCGAGTATTCCAGTGTGGTGTGGGGGTAGCATTGCACAGTAGAATCCTTCTTCAAATGTTCTTATGACAAAGTCCTCTGCTTCATCTAGGGTGAGCATGGGGGAGAGCAGGGTATTGTCGATCTTGGAGAGGAGGTGTTCCTTGTCGTGGAAGTAGTTGCAAGGCGAGAAGCTCTTCAATGCTGGTGCACCCGGGGATCTATTAGTATAGGGTCTTTCTTTTATAATAGCATCCTGTTTATCATACTTTCTCTTCTACTTTTCCTCCGGTCACTATGCTGGATAGGACGGTTGCTATTAGGGCTGTGAACATTACTCCTGCAGCTAGCGCCGGGGAGAGTAGCCCTGTTTTGAGGCCGCTGTAGGCTATGATTGTGGATACTGTGAGCCTCGCGCCGAAAACGTTGGCTAGTCTGAGATCCCGGACGCTTGATAATGCTCTTAGTCCACTGTAGCTTGCGAGTACTTTTACAGGGTAGCTTGTTGCTAGGAGTATAACTGACGGTATTAGCACTCCGCTTATTCCTGCTTTGCTTATGAGGAGGCCGGCGCTTGTGAAGAATATTGGTGCTAGGAAGCCGAATGTTATTGTCGAAGTCTTCCTCGTTATGTCCTCCTTGTCCGGGCTTGTTGAGAACGCTACTCCGAGGAGGAATGAGAATAGTATACCGTGTATGCCTGCTATCTCGCTGAATAGTGTTACGACTAGTACTAGGGCGAGGAT
Organism: Candidatus Tiamatella incendiivivens; assembly: GCA_015522635.1. Lineage (NCBI taxonomy): Archaea > Thermoproteati > Thermoproteota > Thermoprotei > Acidilobales > Acidilobaceae > Tiamatella (SeqCode) > Tiamatella incendiivivens (SeqCode). The sequence goes on from WALW01000022.1 coordinate 4,895, forward strand.
GAGCCTTGTCTCGGCTTCAAAGGCTATTCTAGGCAGTTTCCTTATGTATTTCGCTGTGAGCCATGGGACGATTATGAGTGAGGCAACGTAGATGACTAGGATGCTTGAAGGCTTGAATACTACTGCAGTGTATGCTAGGATGCTTACAATGTCTGCAACCATTGTACTCGCTAGTATGAGCTGGCCTTTCCTAAGCGAGATGAGGCCTGTCTTCCTAATGATCATGTAGACTACTGCTACACTGGTTGTTGATACACCTACTGATGCTAGTAGCGTTTCAATCATAGTGTATCCCAGTATGTAGAGAACTCCGAGCGTCGCGATCATGGGGGCTGCGAAGCTTATTGTACCTATGACTATGCTTTTAACGAACACCGACCTCAACAGTGGTATGTCCACCTCTAAGCCTGCCATGAACATTAACAGTACGCCGCCTATGAGTGCTAGGGTGTCAATGAACTCTCCGGATGCAACGCCCATTACGCCTATAATGTATCCGAGGAGTATCTCGAACATTGCCGGCGTAACATCTAGTGCCTCTGCGAACAATGCGGAGGCTAGGATTACCCCTCCTATGGCTGTGAGTTCTAGGAGGCCTCTCTGGGATCCATTATACTCTAGTTCGTGGTAGAAGAGGCGTATGCCTATTAGGAGGGCTATAGTTACGGCTACACCGGTTAAAGCTAGTATGAGCCGCATCCTCCTTAGCCTACGCCTTAGAGTCTGGGATAACTCTCCACACCTGCCCGTGGAGTTTTTCTGGTTTAGGGTTTAAAGGGGTATTGATTATTCACTAATTCTAAATATCTCTTCCCTATAGAGGATTGGGATAGGGAATAACGGTGGCAGTGCCTGGTACAGCGGTAATAGCTGAATCACTCGAGAAAACGTATTATAGGGGGTCGTTCCTTACGAGAGCCCCTGCTGTCAAAGCGCTCAGGGGACTCAGCTTCAGGGTTGAGAAGGGAGAAATATACGGGTTACTAGGCCCTAATGGTGCCGGCAAGACTACTACTGTTAAGATTATTTCCACCCTCATGGTCCCCGATAAGGGGGAAGCCTATGTATTAGGCTATAATGTTGTAGACGAGTTTGCCGAGGTGAGGAAGAGGATAGGTGTTATGCTGAGCGTGGAGAGGGGTTTCTTCTGGAAGCTCACCGGACGGGAGAACCTGAGGTACTTCGGCCTCCTATACGGCCTCTCAGGGAGGGATTTGGAGGACCGGATTGACCGGGCGATTGATACTGTCGGGTTGAAGGAGCTGGAAGGGGATGAGAAGTTTTTCGAGGACATGAGCCTGGGTATGAGGGCTAGACTAGGGCTTGCGAGGGTATTGTTGAAGGACCCGGAGATCATGATACTGGATGAACCTACACTGGGGTTGGACCCTCATAGTGCGAGGCATATTAGGAGGCTCCTACGGTTGGAGGCTAGGAACGGTAAGACTGTACTGGTGACTACTCACAACATGTTTGAAGCGGAGATCCTGTGCGACAGGGTTGGCATCATTAGGTCTGGTAAAATCATAGCTGAGGGGGCGCCGGAGGAGCTTAAGTCTTTCGTCTCTAAGAGCACTCCAGTAACAGTGTTGTTGAAGAGTTTCGAGGAGCCGGTTGTACAGGATCTTGTGGCTAGATTGAGCCGGGATGACGTGAAGGTTGACTATGAAAGGGTGGAGCCTGGTAAATGGAAGATCAGCCTCCTAGTCCCCCGCGGGTTTGAGGATGAGGTTTTGGCTGATGTTTACGTGAAAGCTAGGAGCCTCGGTGTCAGTGTGATGGAGACTAAGGTGAGGGAGGTTACTCTCGAGGATGTTTTCATAGCTCTGACAGGCGGGAAGGTTGAGGGGTAGATTGGGGATATGACGTCAATCTCAAATATAATGCTTGCGGAGATAAAGGTACAGCTCTACTGGCTTAAGAATAACAAGGTGATGATGTTAATGACCTTGTTATGGCCTTATCTTATGGTATTCATAATGATCTCCTTCGGATCCGCTTTCGGCAGCTTGGAGGAGTTTAAGGAGAAAATGGGGATAGCTAGCCCTATACTCTACCTTTTCGCTGGAAGCGCCGTAGCCACTGCCAGTATAGCAGTAATAGATAATGCTGCGGGGGTAGCGACTTGGCACAGGTGGCTTGGAACACTATCATACGTACTCCTAGTCCCCCGAAGGTTCGTCACCTACCTATTGGTATCCAGTCTTGTAACAAGCATGGTGCAGGTAATATTCAACCTAGCATCAATAACCCCAGCGGTAATAGTGCTGGAGGGCGCTTCAGCCGGACTCCAGCTGCTAATTGTCCTCGTATTCATGTTCATCGGAACACTACCTCTACTCGGAATAGCCCTCCTCGGAGGGGTAGCCAGCCTCCTAGCCAGCGAGGAGAGTGATATCATAAACTTCCTGAACCCTCTGCTCCTCCTCCTCTCAGGCGTTTTCTACCCAGTGAAGCTTCTGCCGTGGATACTGAAGCAGGCCTCATACTATATTCCAACAAAATATGTCGTCGACGCGGCTAAAATGGCGGCAACCTATACTCACCCGCCCGGTAGCACTATAATCATCATACTCTACGCTTTGATGCTCTTAGCTGTGCTCTACAATATAGTAGGGGTTTTCGGGACATTTTATGCTGAAAAGGAGTTGAGGAGGCGTGGGGTACGGTAGGATAATGTCAATGACGAAAGCGATGCTGTGGCTGCATCTGAAACGTGCTGTTAGATATAAATATGGACTCATAAACTGGGGGATAATTGAGTTCCTCTACATGGCGATATACATGCTTGGGGCATTGGCGTTCACCCCTAGGGATCAATGGGGCGGGGTATCCCAGTATGTGTTCTGGGGTGTTCTAGCATGGACTCTGGTTTCGACACCTACATGGACTATTGGGAACTGGGCTCAGTTCTATATTAATATGGGGCTCTGGGAGCAGCATGAGACTATTGGAGCTAGCCACTCACTATTCCTCTCAATGAGGATTATACCGGCTATTATAGCAGGGTTCATTGGAAGCATAACGGCTTACGGGTTCCTATACGCTACTGTAGGCGGTAACCTATCCCTGAGAGGGAGTGTATTGCTGACTCTACTGTTCCTGTTATGGCTCGTGTTACAGTCAACCATTTACGGTTTATTATTAAGCTATTTATCCCTACTAACAAGCACTCCTGGACCGATGTTGGATGTTTTAAATATACTCCTCTTCATAATTGGCGGAATAGGGGTTCCCGTAGCCAAGTTACCTGAGGGTGTTAGGCTTTTCGCGGTGATCACACCCTACAGCCATGCTTCCGAGCTCATCAGATGGTCTGCAATAGGCATTAAACCGTATCTGGGTGTTCTAGGCGAAGTATTTGCAGGGGTATTGACTACCCTTGGGTTAGGCTTGACTGCCTGGCTTGTCAGAGGCAAGGCATACAGTAATGCTAGGATGAACGGTGTCAAGGGTATTGGCAGGATGTGAGTGAGAGGCTATTTTCTAAGGTCTATAATCCTCTTAGCCTTACCTCCATCAACTCTATCAAGCGATCCGGGTTCAACTACTTCTACCCTCGGATTCATGAGTAGCACCTCCCTAAGCCTACTCTTAACTAGACGCTCTAATGCCATATACTTCTCCCTTGCAACATCGTCTCCTGCTTCAACTTCTATCCTCATCTTGTCAAGCCCGGATTCCCTGTACACTATAACCCTATAGTTGGGGCTTACTCCATCTACTCCGAGGAGCATGGCCTCTATAGAACTAGGGAAAACGTTTACACCGTTAATCACAAGCATATCATCAGCTCTGCCTGCTATTCTACCTATTTTCCGCATCGTTCTACCACAGTCACAGGAGTCGGAGTCGTATAGGTATGAAATATCATTAGTCCAGTACCTTAGAAGAGGCATTGCCTCGTGAGTGAGGGGGGTTACGACAAGTACACCCTTCTCCTCAGATTCAACAGGCTCACCTGTTTTAGGGTCAACTATCTCTACAAGGTAGTGATCCTCCCAGACATGGAGGCCGTCATGGATGGGGCATTCTCCACCTACTCCAGGCCCGTATAACTCGCTCATACCATAGACATCATAAGCCTCTATATCCCATATAGATTCTATCCTCCTCCTCAGCTCCTCAGTCCACATTTCAGCGCCGAGCAGTGCTGTGCGAACCAGTGTATCCCTCTTCAAGTCTACCCCCATTTCCAGCGCCGCCTCAGCTAAACGTATCATGTAATTGGGAACTGCAGCGATTGCCGTGGCGTTTAAATCCCTGATCATTATTATATTCCTCCTAGTATATCCTGTGCCTGCTGGAACTACTGTCGCTCCAAGGCGTAGGCCCCCGTAGTGGAAGCCTAAGCCGCCTGTGAACCAATGGTATCCGAGGGCTACATAGACTGTATCTCCACTTGATACGCCTTGCATGCTCATGGTTCTAGCCATTAAACTACCCCAGCTTTCCAGGTCCCCTCTAGTGTAGGCAACTACAGTAGGTTTACCTGTTGTTCCACTGCTAGCGTGCAGCTCAACTACTTCTTCCAAAGGAACGCTTATCATCCCATACGGATAGTTGTCCCTTAATTGTTGTTTACGGGTGAAGGGAAGCTTCGATACATCCGATAGTTCCCTGATGTCACTTGGAGTTATATTGTTCTCCTTCATAACCCTCCTGTAATACATGTTGTTCTCGTAGGCGTGTTTTACAGTCCATTTAAACCTTTTCAACTTGACTTTCTCTATAACATCCCTCCCAGCGGTTTCAATGGGATCGAAAAACCCTACGGTTTCCTTTACAGGTTTTGTTATAGTCTTCATTTCACCCGCCTCTCGGTAGTAGGGATATTATAAGTGAGATTGCTAGGGATATTGTGAAGCTGAGGTGGTTGAATGGGAGGGAGAATCCTAAGAGTCCAGCTGCACTGTATAATAGAACTGAGAGTATTCCTGTAACGCTCCCAACAAGCACACTCTCCCTATTCCCCCGCCCTGTAACCATTGAAAGTACTGGAGGTATGAATGCAATGCCAGTTATACTCCATCCAAGCTTGAATACTGATGTAAGTGTATTGGATAGTGCTGAGGGAATGTTGAACATTCCGATCACGATGGCTAGTACTGCAATCATTACAGCACTACTGATTAACCTCACCGACCTGACGTCCCTCTTGCCAAGCAAGTCGTATGCTAGGGAGCTGCCTACTGTGAGCCCTATACTGTCCATAGTGCTCATTGACGCAGCTATAATGGCGGCAGCCATTATAGCTGCCCCCCAAGGGCCTAGGAGGGATTCCGCTAGTAAGGGTATGACTTTGGGTGGTGGAACACTTCCTAGGAGGCTTCTCGCCATTATACCGGATGAATACGACCCGAATGTAACGAGTATGGCGAAGCCTAGGGCTATGAGCCCGGCTTTATTGACGACCTTCTCTTCTTTAACGGTGTAGAATCTATTCAGCATTTGGGGTAATCCCCAGACTGCAACGCTCGTTATAATAGCTATGTCTAATAGTAGATCCAGTCCTGGGAATTTCGAGGATAATGGAGTTGACTGTATTACTGCAGCCTTTACTCCTGAAACAGTTATTGCAGCTCCTGCTAGGAGTGCTACACCTGTCGCCATTACTACTCCTTGTAACGCGTCTGTCCACACTATTCCATACATCCCGCTTAGAACTACGTAAGCAGCGATTACTGATACAAGGATGACTGCGGAAGCTGTAAGCGTTATGTTTAGGACGGTTGCCAGCATGACTGAGGCTCCCGCTACTACTGTAGCGGCATAAAGTGTGAGGCCTATAGCAGCCATGGAGCCTAGGTATGATTGTAGAATGCCGGTTTTATGGGTTTTCGCTAGTAGTTCAGGTATTGTCAGTGCTTTCAACTTGTCACCTAATACCGATACTTTTGGCCCTATTAGTTTGAATGTGACTAGTACTCCGAGCGTCACGTTTAGAAGGGGGATTAACAGGCTCCATGAGCCCCATAGGTATCCCCACATTCCTCCGACGACTATGACGACGCTTGAGAAGTATGTTGCGCCGAACGTGAATGCTAGGAGCCATGTGCCCATGTTACGGTTTGCTACTAGGAACCCTTCCAGTGTGTCTGCTTTCGATTTAAATAAAACTCCAAGGCCTAATGAGGCGAGGAGGTATCCCGCTATGAGTGATTCTCCTGTAAATATACACCACCCCTTCCCACTTTAGTGGGAGAAAGAAACTTGTTAGCCCATATATAAACCTTTATCTCCCCTAGTTATACAATAAAAAGAGATTTATAATATATGAATCCGATTAGGCTTCCCTTATTATTCTAACAACCTCCCTGATCAGCGGGGATATAAGCAGAAGCAAAACATAGAGCCCTGCAGAGGAGAAGAATAGGTATCTATACGCCATCACTTTAGGGATTCGGATTTTAATAAGTCCCCCCGGCGTTGGGAAGCTCATTAGAATAGAGTACATACTCATAAGCGTCCCCGCTACAGCAGGACCCCATGATGCTCCTAGGTTTCTAAATAAACTGTTTAAACCTGTGGTAACTCCGAGGAACCTTTTGTCGACAGTGAATATGAGCACGTTTATTAAGCTGACGTTAAGCACGCTAATACTAGTTCCTACTATTACAACAAGGGTTACAAGCCTGAGTAGACTGGGCCCAACGGGGTTCATTGCTAGTGTAGTTAAGCCTAATATAGCTAGAATTGCACCGGTATAAACGAAGGGTTTGGCACCTATTTTAACCATGAATTTCCCTACTATCGGTGCCACTATAAGCATGACAATAGCGTTAGGCGTCATGAGTAGCCCGGATTGAAGTATATTCTTCCCATACCCATAGGGATGCGGCATCTGGAGGATGTATATTACAGCCTGGTTCATCATTTGGACAGCAAAACCCGCAAGGAATATTCCTATGTCAGTGATGAGCACATTCCTATCCGCCATCAGTTTGACCGGGAGCAACGGATTATCCGCGAGCACCTCCCAGTAAATAAACGCGACTAGCGATACTATGGACAATACCAGTAGCCCAAGAGTCCAAGAGTTAAGCCAGCCTATGGTGGGAGCCCTTGTAACTGCTATCAATGCAGCTACCGAGAATATTGACAGTAGCGTTAGACCCGTCCAGTCCATTTTACCTGGAGTCCTGTACCTGCTCTCCCTCAGAACCTTATATGAAGCATAAAGTACTAGGATTGCGAATGGTATAATGGTATGGTAAGTCCACTCCCACCCATAGTTCTCAGCTATGAAGCTTCCCAGCGGGAGTGCTATTGCTATACCAACACCGAACATTGCACTTATGATCCCCTGTACTTGGGGTACCATTTTAGGCGGGAACTCTTCTCTCACTATTGTGAAGCCCAGTGGGAATATAGCCATTCCAAGGCCTTGGAGTGCTCTTGCAAGTAAGAGTATTGTGAATGTAGGCGCGAAGCCTGTGAAGACTACTCCTATGGTGTATATTGAGAGTGCTATCAGGAATAGTTTTCTTTTCCCATGAATGTCTCCGAGTTTACCAAAGAGAGCTACGCTTATTGTACCTGTGAGTAGGTATATGGATAGAACCCAGCTTACATCGCTAGGCGTCACGTGGAACTGCCTTTGAATAGTTGGGAGGGATGGTATTAGTACTGCTTCTGTATACATGACTAGGAGCGGGAGGGTTACTAGGACCATCATTGCACGCTTCGCGTATTTGAGATCGTAGACTTCCCCGTCATCCTCCACCTAGGACACCCATGCAGGATCCTATAATTATGTATTTTATATAAATATTCCAGAGTGTTTGCAGCTAATCCTTAAAACACTCATATAAGCATAAGGTAACCAACGAGATGGTGGGTGGAACTGATAACGGTAAATATATCAGTGTACCTCTATGTTCTAGGGCTTATACCTACATTCGAGGGGAGATACGTTGTTGTAGTCGCGGCTGCACTACACCAGTCCCCGGCAATGGCTTTAACAACTGCTCTAGCGAGCGTCATAACACTCTCACTGGTCCTCCCCTGCATAATCCCATACATAGACGTTTTAGCTGGGAAACTTCAGTCTATGCGTAAACCAGTTATATCCCCGCTTGCAAGCTTGTATCTCACTTATGTAATGAAAGCCAGAGTCAAAGCCGAGAAATATTCTAGGAAGTACGGGTTCCTGGGTCTTACTTTATTCATTGCAGTCCCCCTGCCTGGCACGGGAATATGGACTGGTACTCTGGGAGCCTACTTACTAGGCATCCCGAGGAGGCAAGTGGTAACTGCAGCAGTACTAGGCGGGGCATTATCAGTTTTCACCATGTTCGCAGCGACCTATCCTTTAATAGAATTAGTTACCTAAATAATAGATCAGCGTTTTATCCTAGGTGGTTATATGAAATGGTTAATCTAGGATTAAATGGATATAGAGTTATCGTCACGGCTTCAACGGAAGGTATAGGGAGGGGCATAGTCGAGGTATTACTGGAGCAGGGGGCTAAGGTAGTTATAAACGGTAGAACCGCCGGTAAAATGGAGAAAACCATTAGCGACCTGTCTCTCCTCGGAGAAGTTTATGGAGTAACTGGAGATTTATCGGTTCCCAGCCAGGCGGAGTCAATTGTAGATAAGGGGGTAGAGATGCTTGGAGGGCTTGATTCCCTAGTATACGTTACTGGGTCACCTAAACCCGGCGCGTTTGCCAACCTAAATTGGGAAGATTGGGATGGAGGTATAAACCTCTTAATCAAAAGCTCTTTAGCCTTAACTAGGAGGGCTATTATACATCTTAAGGGATCAGATAATCCTTCGATAGTTTACTCGACTAGTGTGGCTGTGAAAGAACCGATACCTGATATTGCACTATCAAATGTGCTGAGGATAAGTGTCCATGGATTAGTGAAAACATTAGCCAGGGAACTTGGATCCATGAATATACGTGTTAACGCTGTTATGCCCGGTTACATTATGACTAAACGAGTAGTTGAACTAGCAGAGTCCCGGTCGAAGGGTGATAATGTTAGTGTCGACGAAGTTATCGATAGTATTGGTAAAGGCATACCCATAGGACGTATTGGCAACCCTAGGGATGTCGGGTATGCAGTTGCATTCCTAATCAGCCGCTTGGCTTCCTATATTACCGGAGTCTCCCTTCCAGTAGACGGTGGTTTACTGCGTTCAATATTCTAACAGTGCCTATGTTAGACTGTAAAGTCTAGGTATACCCGAAGCATATGTGGAGTAACAGTATATGACAGTTAGATTGAACACATTTTCATGGTATGAAGAATTATTATCTATAACACAGTATAAATCTAATTAAACATGCTTTTAGAGAGGTGTTACTCGATGGATACCCTCGACCAGAAACTTATATACAAAGCCTTAGGGGTTCAAGCAATAGCTTTTGCTATATACCTAGTCTTCACTGGGGTTAATACCGGTATCACATCCATAAGCATAGTGGGGATAAGCTATACATCTAGCGCGCTAGTTAAAATGGAGAACGTAGGGCTTATACTGGCTGGACTTGTACTCGCGTTTTCAGGTGCAATACTTTTCAGGGTGAAGGAGAAGAGAATTAAAGTATCCGGCAGCCTTTTCATAATAGCAGGCATCCTAGCTGCTGTAGCCGCCATAATTGTATTGTTAAACAATGGATCCCAAGGTGTTCTCGCCACGTTCCTATTAGGCATATTTATAGCTTCAAACACCATGGCAATGCCTATTCTAGGTTTAAGTATAATAAGAACTATTAGCAGTGAAGATAATGTTTTAAAATACTCCACGGCCCTATACATAATCACGCCAATACTCACTGTATACGGGTTGCTCGGATTAAGCTTGACAGGCCTAGTATCTACAACAATACTCTACGTAGAGTCTCAAGGCCTTCCAGAGCAAGCTGAGAAGCTGACTGAGACTATGGAGAAGGTTATACCTGAGCAATAAACCATTGTAAGGGCTCTATCAAAAAGGGTTGTGGATGAAGCTTCCTATAATATGCTGGTAGGAATAAAGCGGTTGCAGGCCCGAATACCATCAGGGCGAAGAATCCCCTGATCATGCGGGCTGTTTTTCCTGTCCACACTTTTTGAGGATAATCTTCGTTATCCTGTCAAGATCCTGTATTCCTCCACCGATTAGCTTGGAAGCTTCTCTGATACTCATATCCTTATGCAAGCCGTTCTTAATTAACTCGAAGACATCTTCCTCGCTTATCTTCTCGTAAAGGCTTGGAACGTGTAGGACAGCTTGGAGTAAACTTCCAACACCAGCTTGTAGGAAACAAATATTAATATCAACCTTCAGAGGAGGCCTCCCTCTATCTACTTTCTTCCTCACAGACATTAGTGATGAACCCTTGAAAACATGTGTAATGCTCTTCATAAGGTAGCCGTGGGCTTCAGCAGTAGCCCATAAAACAGTCATGGCACGTTGAGACAGTTCTAATCCCTCCCCCCTAGCTATAATAGGGAAGGTTTTAGCGATTAGTTCTGCTTCACTTATATAAACCTCGTATCCATCAGCAGACTTATCAATGATGCCTACATTCTTTAACGCTAGATTCTCCAGGATTTCCCGTTCATCTGTTTCCTTTATGCGGAATAGAGTCTTATAGGATAATGGGAAAGGCAACAATCCCCTTAGATATACCAGTCTCTCGATGTTATTCAACTCAAGTAACAGGCTCCTAACTAATCCCGGCAAAGCATACTCCACCGCTCCAAATCGTTACGCTATATCTCCGTTATATATGAAGGATACCTAATATATAGGGCAGGAGTTGAGGTAAGATGCCTGCAATAACGGTTAAAACGAAGAGCGGTGGAGCCGCAAGCGAAAGCCCATTGGCTTCTAGGATAGGTGCTGACATACTAGGCAAGGGGGGAAACGCTGTGGATGCCGCTGTAGCTGTAAGCTATGCTATAACAGTGGCACTTCCTCATCTAGGAGGCATTGGCGGCGATTTCTATGCAATGATAGCTGAACCTAATGGTTCGATTAGAGTGGTTAATGGTTCAGGGCCATCACCGGCTGGACTGAAGAGAAACCTGGTAATCGGCAATGGTTACAGTAAGATGCCTGATACTGGCGGGCTAAGTATAACAATTCCAGGACTAGTAGATTCTACTTGGCTTATGTCAAGGGAGCTTGGAACACTAGAATGGAAGGAACTAATAGATCCCTCAATAATAATGGCGTCAGGAGGCTTCCCCGCTCCCAAGACACTCGTGGACTCCGTGAATAACCTAGCAAGCACACTAGGTAAATACAAGGGAACCTGGAAGGTATACTCCTACATAACGGAGAGAGGGATGACTGTCAAATTCAAAGGACTGGCAAAGCTCCTCTCAATGATAGCAGAAGACCACAGAGTGTTCTATGAAGGAGAACCTGCAGATAAACTGGTTGAAGCCGTAAATAGCAACGAAGGAGTATTCGACCCCGAGGATCTAGCATCATATAGAGCGTATATAACCGAGCCAATAGCTATAGAATACGAGGACTGGACGGTATGGGAAATGCCTCCTAACACACAGGGAATAACAACCCTTCACATACTAAAGCTTCTAGAGGATGCTCCGACAGAAATAGAATCCTCAACAATTAATAGGCTGCTTCAAGCATATAGAATCGCGTACTATATAAGAGACAACTACATAGGAGACCCGGATTACATGCAGTATAAACCTGTAGAACTCCTAAAAGACCCGTTTCTCAATAGAGTAGAACAAGAAGCGTCAAACTATGCGTTAGACAGAAGCGGTGACACAACATTCTTAATAACCGTAGATAGGGAGGGGAGAATAGTCCTCGGAATACAAAGCCTATTCCACCACTTCGGTTCACTAGTCACAGAACCCCACTACCAGATCCCCCTGAACTCTAGAGCAGCCTGCTTTACACTAAAGCCAGGAGTACCCAACACTGTTGGACCGAGGAAACTACCATTACACACTCTTTCAACAGTACTAATGGAAGGGAAAGACAGGATAATAGGATTCGGGTTAAGCGCCGGCCATTATAGGCCACAGTTCCACGCACAGATAGCTAAGAGGATTATGGATGGAGGGGAAGACGCGGTTGATGCCTTGCAAGCCCCGAGGCTGGCCTGGGCACCATGGACTAATAAGATCATAGTTGACATGGAACTAGCCTCCAAACTCCAGGGATTACAAGGCTATGAAGTAACCACTGGCAGAACAGGGGTAGGCTCTATAGTGGAAGTATATAACGGAGATATACGCCTAGCGACAGACCGTAGAGGGGAAGGTGTACCATCCGCAGCAAGACCCTAGTTCCTCCTTCTGATCTCTCTAAACCCTATGGAAAGGCATTTCGGGTTAAGATTGAACGCTGGAGTCGTACTCATATACTCGGCATAACTCTCTCCGTATTTGGAGAGGCATTCAGGCTCCTCGACAAACAGGACGAATAGCAGTGCACCTACAACGGCCCACCCCGACCCTAGAAATGCTATCGGTGAACCGGCGAGCAATGCCAGGGATACAGGCATGAAGACCAGACCCAGGTGCTGAGGGTGCCTCATACAGGAATAGATACCTATCTTTACCAGCCTATCAGGCCAGAAGGATTCGCTTGTAGAATGAGCGTAGAGCCTTAGAGTTCTACCCCCAATACTCGAGAGGAGAATTGAATAAACGAAAACCACGGCACCCAGAGCTCTGAAAACCCATAGAGAATAACCGCTTAGAAGCCGCCAGTAGCCCGTGCTGTAATAGTAGGGTGGAACAAGGGTAATTATCCATATAATAGGCCAATAAACGAACTTCCAGGCCTGCCTCAACACCTCACACCCCTCCATATATGTTTGTTCAAAGCAACCCATTATCACTCATCCAACTCGTGACGAGAGGTAAACCCTCGAACAAATCAACCCTAGGCCTCCAACCCAGCCTAGAGAGCATATCAATAGGAACATCACTAGGGGCGAGCTCAACATACCTCAAAGCCCCAACAAACCTTGACCCCATCGAGAGGATCCATTTGGGAACTGTAATCATTTCACCAGAATCAGAGCCCCTCGCAGCCCTCAACAAAGCCTTCGCAAACTCCTCAGCACTATAAATCCTAGGACCCCTAACATTATACACACCCACACCACCAGACTCATATAAATGGACGATAGCACTAGCAACATCCTCAGCTGAAACAAGGCCCAGAGGGAGATCCCTCCTACCCAGAACTAATCCAACCCCGTGCCTCGCTAGTCTAAGAAGCCTTGGAATATCAGGGTTACGAGTATACCTACCATACATCCATACAGGGCGGACAGTAACCCACCGCCATCCGCGTTCACGGGATCTCTCCATGACAACCTTCTCAGCCTCACACTTACTCCTCTCATACCACGTCCTAGGCCTACACACTGCACCCTCCGAAGCATTCACCCTCAACGTATCACCTAGGGCTAGGATAGCACTAACGAAGACAAAGACGCCTAAACCCTTAAGGGAATCTAATAGATTAACAGTACCCCCATAGTTGATACTCATCTCACGCCTACCACGGCCGAGGACAGCCGCAGTATGAACAACAACATCAAAATCCAGGCCACTCAAAATATCCCTCAATCGATCCCGGTCAATAACAGAAGCCTCCACAATCTCCGCATCCTTCAATACCTTCCTAGCCCAGGGCCTCCTGGACAGAGAGCCGGGATTAACCAGGGAAACTACCTCCCACCCCATAGAGAGGAAGCGCTCAACAACATGTAAACCCAGCATACCGCTAGCTCCGGTAATAAGAACTTTGCCTATGCTCAAGGACGTTATCACACGGATAAAGAGAAATCTGGTTTGAGATATTAATCTTTTTGAATAGGTTATGTGTAGGTATTATTTTCTCTAATAGTGCACCTACTTATAATAATTATAATTCTCAAGCCTTATCCTAGAAGATAATAACCATGTTATCCGTTTATTGGTCAAGGATTATTGTATTTCATTGTTTGGTATATAGGCTCCACAGAATTTACAGTACCCATTTTCTAGGCATCTGCCACAGACCGGACATGCTTTACTTGAATCCTCACACTTCTTCGGTGGTTCAATATTGTTTTCGATCATCAGCCACCCAAGATAGAGTTGTACGGGATCGCTAGGCTTGTACTCTAATTTCTTCTCAACAAGCTTCCCTTTAACATGTTTTATACTCTTCATAGTAATCTCTTCTAAATACTTTTGAGATCCGCTTCCAAGAGTTACGGGTGTTTTCTCTCGAAGGGCTATGTCTACTAGGCCTCTCTCATAGAGTGTTCTTCTTAACAATAGCTTACCCATACGTCTACCCCTATCTAGGAGACAGTGTATAGGGGCTTCCAAGGCAACTCTTTTCGCGGCATTAGAATATAGTGGAGCGATAACGTTTAGGCCTATTTGATCTCCAACCCAGATGGTTGGCATCCATGCTTTAATTACCATCCTTTTAATCCACTTTTTCAGTTCATAATCCGTCTTTGGAAATAAGAAGCTATACCCTAGAAAAAGCTCATCTCCTCCATCTCCTGATAGGATGCAATTACATCCATCTTCTAATGCACGAGTTAAGGCCAAGTAATGGGAAGCATCAGCTGATACTTCGACGGGGTTGATTGTGACAAGTTTTCCAATAACCCACTTGACAGCTTCAATATAATCTTCTATGGATGGTTTCAATACTATATGTTTGTATACCCCTAGTTTCACAGCGGATTTAACCGCGTATTCGAGGTCCAGTGATCCGGGTAATGCTACTGTGTAGGCCGTTACGTTACTTAGATTAGCGTGGCTTGAGATAACATATGTTGTGTCGATGCCACCGCTTAGCAGGCTACAGTCACAGTCTTTCACGAGTTTCGAGGCTGACTCGTTTAAATATCTCCTAAGCCTCATACACTCGGGTTTTTCCACTCCAAGAACCATGGTAGGCCACCGGGCAATCTGTTACTGATTGATTATTTGTTTACGTTGTTATTTGGAATATCCCATACGATCCATATTTATCCCTTTCAACGATTCGTCTTGGCCTGTATTCTAGGGGAGGAGTTTTCATAAGCGGTGATTTGTTGACTAGCGTATGGTATTCACCGTATTCCCCTATGGGGTCTGAGTTATATGCTTTCAGTATCCTATGGATATAACCCCAATTCCCTTGATGTATCCTCGTTCCGATAAGGGATTTAGGTAGTAATGGTATTGTTGCAATAATTGTGAATTCAATATCGTTCATTATCAACTCCTCGTATAGTTTTGCAGTATCTTCTCCGAATAGAGGTTCGACCAGTTCTACACCACTTAGCTCGCTGACTCTTTTATGCCATTTAAGGTGCTCCTCTAATAGAACGTCCCCAGCTATTAGAGCTTCTACACCATGTATCTTTCTAATGGCTTCAGCCAGAGATTCCTGCTCCTTCCCCTTCTTAAGAGCAATCCTTCTAATAGGGATACCCATAGCCAAGGCTATCTTCTCAACAATATGATAGTTTTCCAGGTGTGGGTTCGGGTATGGGAAGGTTGGAACTATGAACATTAAGTGTGTCACCTTGTAGCCATCGCGGATCGCTCTCAGTATAGACAGTGTAGAATCTTTTCCGCCACTGAACAAAGCTACTGCCTTCTTCAAAGCGGTACACCATATCAGTACTGTATTTATTACAGTATGTTAAACCACTATTAATTGGATACGGTGTCCAACAAATGCCGTTGAAAACACTATTCAACACTAAACTGTACCGGCAATTTGCGTTAGCTAATCACAGTAAGGAACCTCATATCTATATAGTAATAGGGTCAACCAAAACCAGTACAATACCAGGAATAAGTATAGCGGGAGCGACCGCCGAGCTAACTCTCACAACACCATGCCTAGATATAGAATACTTGGTTACAGGGAAACCGTTATCTATGGATATATTACCCGTAACACCAACCGGCATTCCCACACCGGCACTCGTGACAAGAGGGGTTCTAAATAAAGCGAAAATACCGGTTACAATCATTGATGCAGGAAGTTATCTTACTCCCAGGATTCCACATGTGACACTGCCTTCAAAGCATATAGGCGGTAGAATAGATAAAGAAACTGCTCTTCCAGAGGGATATGCCGAGAAAATCTATAGGGAAGCACGAGTGTTTGGGCATAGTATAACAGGGGTAAACAATTTACTTGTACTAGCAGAGAGCATTCCAGGCGGTACAACAACAGCTCTCGGGGTATTGATAGGCCTAGGATACGAGGCCTACGGTAAAGTTTCCAGTTCTGGGCCTGAGAATCCTCATAAGCTAAAGAAGAGTATTGTAAGTAAGGCCTATGATAGATGCATTAAAAAGAACAGTTGTAGTGACCCGTTCAGAGTAGTTGAGGAGATGGGTGACCCTGTTCATATAGCATTAGCAGGGTTAGCCGCGGGAGTATTAGATGCGGGTGGAAGCCTAGTCTTATCCGGTGGCACACAGATGGCTAGCGTCCTAGCACTATTGAAACTATCGAGAGGAATAGATGTCGGGAGTGACCAGCTCATCCTAGTAACAACTAAGTGGCTTATAGAGGATCCTTCTAGCGATTATCCCGGTCTTGTAAGGAGCGTCGATCCGAATGTTCCAGTATTATACTATGACTATGACTTCAGGGACTCTCCGTATGATGGATTGAAATCATATGAGAAGGGGTTTGTCAAGGAAGGCGTGGGAATAGGTGGTTCCGGCTATATCGCATTTGCAATCAGAGGATTGAACGATAATGCCATCCTATCGGGAGTATATGAAGAGTATGAGAGGGTAGCGAGGGAGGCAGGTCTACTATGAATTCTACCCCACAGGTATATGTAAAGGATGGTATTATAGGAGTAAGGCTAAACGGGAGATACAAATCTATAGGGAATACTATTCACATGGGCGGATATCATCATATAACTGGAATAATTTTCAAACAAGTCAACGAGTGTGGAGAGGAGTGTCTTAGTGAAAAATATGCTAGTGAAATAATTAGGAATGAAGGCTTAGATCCCAGAGAGACAGCGCTCTTCTTAACAGCAGCTGAATTACCTAAATGGTCAAGTGTAAATCGAACCAGCCTGTATGAAGGTTTCCTATTAACTATTGTAACGGCCGGGTTTAAGCCTATGGCTTGTGTGGGTGGTAATGAGGGCGACAGTAATGCTGGAACGATTAACATAGCAGTTGTGATCGATGAATGTTTAAGTGACGTCGCTGCCATCGAACTTGTTTCTATGGCATCATCAGCTAAAACAGCGGCAATAGGAGACTTACTACTAGGATGCGGTGCTGGAATGGGAAGGGCCTACGCTACAGGGACAGACGCTATTCTGGTAGCTTACCGTGATTGCATTGGGGAAAGATTCGCAGGTCCTCTTACAAATATTGGTAAGGCTGTCTTCGCTCAAATATACAATAATATCCACAGAATTGCCGCGAATATCAGCTTTGAGAAGAGATTCCAGCATATAACAGGGCTCACAATAGGAGAGTTGCTTGATATAGGAGTAGAATTCTATAATAAAGCCCCTGTTCCAGGTGTAAGCGTTGAAGAAGCTAGAGATGTTTTAGAGAGAATAATATTGGAAGCGCTCAGGGATCCCAATGTATGGGAGCTAATAATGGCGTCACGAAGCCTAGATGATTATGGTTTGGCAGGATCTATTCCTTACTTGTCCAGGAAGGATTACTTGGCTGACTATAAGGGGATAGTCGCCGATGAGCTCCTGGGGATAACATTATCAATGTATCTGAACGGGTGGAAGGGGTTATTTGCATACTACTGGATTGATAGAATCAAAGATAAGGATAAGCTACCAGGGTCTCTACCAATGTTTATGGATGATATTATAGGTGCTCTTTTAGGCGGGTCTCTGAGCAAGTTATATGATCACTACCTTACAAGGGGCAAAGGGTCTTGAGGTTTGATGGATTTTGCCTTTAAACGTACTAATAATGGCTGGCGGGGAGTCCAGCAGGCTTGGAGGTTTCTATAAACCACTGATGAAGACGTGTAATGGAAGGAGTATATTAGATAAGCTTGTGGAGGTTGGAAGAGAAGCTACTGGAGGAAATGTATTTGTAGCTATATCAATGCCGAATACTATTGCGCTTGGAAAGATAAATGCAGATATGTTCATAGTAACCGGGGGGAGGGGATTCTGCTTTGACCTCAGTGACGCACTTTCAAGAGTAGATTTCCCTATCCTCGTTATCCCAGGCGACTTACCGTTGTTAACTGCTAGGGTGATACGGGAATTCTTATCCGAAGCAATGGCTAAACCATGGGATGTAGTTTCGCTAGAAATACCATACGGTTGTAATGGTTTAGAAGGTAAAGAGGGTTTCACAGGTATAGGATTATTTAAAAAAGATAATTTCTCGAGTTACGGATCAATAGAAATGTGCAGTTATCCCGATCTTCTCGATGTTGACAGTTTTTCAGATTATAAGAAAGTACTGGGGGAATGCTAATTATGCCTACTAGATTTCACGGGGGATACAGAGGCGGATTAGATGTCATTGATTTCAGCGTGAACATCAATCCTCTTGCTCCACCAGGTTTTATAATGGAGAACGTCTATAAGTGCTTTGAGTCAATAAAATACTACCCAGACTGGGAGTATGATACCCTTAGGAAACGATTAGCAGAACTCTACGGCATTGATCCAGAGTTGATATATCCTTCCAACGGTGCTTCCCAAGGATTATTCACAGTCATTCACTACATAAAACCTAGAACAATAATTTGGATTATACCCTCATACGGCGACTATGCCGACTTTGCGCTTGCCACAGGAATAAACCTCATCGAGATTCCTATGACGGATCAGGGAAGGGAATTCTATCTGGATTGGGTTAATGTTGTAAAGGTGGTTAGGAACTCTTTGAAGCCAAGGGTTGTGGTAATTGTGAACCCTGTAAATCCTACTGGAACATTGTTTAGCGATAGGGACATAGATGATTTCATAGCCATGCTTCCCGGCGATACCTATCTACTATTGGATGAAGCTTATATGGATCTCTCTAAGGGCGAGTTCTCATCATCATATAGTGGTGTAGACAGTGTTTTTACTGTCAAAAGCCTAACTAAGACACTTGGTTTGCCTGGTTTGAGAATAGGCCTTGTTATAGGATGGAAGGAAGGTATTGAAGGACTATGGAAAGTTACCGGTTCCTGGCAAGTGAACTCTATTGCTGAATGCACTCTTACTAGGATAATTGAGTCCTATAGGAGTGAATTAATGGGGTTCCTTAGGAAGTCCAAAGAGTATATTAGAAGGGAGAGACGGTGGCTGGGAAGAGAGCTTTCTGGAATAGGATTCCAAGTATACCCGTCGGAAGCGAACTTTTTCTTAGTTCGGCATGAGTGGATTGACACGTTTGATCTAGTTCAAATGATGCTTAGATGCCGGATCTACCTAAGACGGGGAGATACGTTCAGAGGATTAGGAAGCAAGTATACTAGAATTGCTGTTCGGCAGAGATCTGACAATAAAGAATTGGTGAGAGCGTTTGAGCAAACATCTAAACTTCTTTAAAGAGCTAGTAGCGGAGCTCGGGTTCCTTACAATTCTACCAGTTCAGGCATATGATATAGACGCTGCTGCACGAGGACTCTACTGGTCTCCCATTATAGGCTTAATAATAGGAGCGCTCTCGATTTTTCCAGCATATCTACCAATCGACCCTCTCCTAAAAGGGGTTACTACTTTCGTGTTGCTATACCTGTTCACCGGATTATTACACTTGGATGGCTACGCCGATTTCTGCGACGTACTAGGATCGGGGTTCCGGGGGGAGGACGCGTTAAGGGTTCTCAAGGATCCTAGGAAAGGGGCGAAAGCTATTTCATGTACATTCCTATTGCTGATAACAGTTTATACCAGCCTCTTAGTTATTTTGCGTGAAAATCCTCTCATTATTATCTTCGTTAATGCAGGAGTATACGAATCCCTGTATTTGACTGCTCTCCTAGGAGAACCACCTGAGTATAAGGGTTTGGGAAGGCTTTTCATAAGGTACTCACGTAGAACTGTGCATCTCAATATACTTACCATAATTATCATTTTAGCCGTGCTTGCTATGATTCGATCAGCTCTTGATGCATTCGGGTTTGGTTTAGGTCTTATGGCATCATTAATCTCTTCTGCCTACTCATCCAGAAGATCGTTGAATATTTTGGGAATGGTCAACGGAGACGTCATAGGCTTCTCCCTTGAGCTTGCTCGCGCAATAGGGTTTCTGGTTCTAGCTTTCGCTATAGGGTGGGGATGAATGGATGCAAACTGGGTGACGAGTATTCTGTTGCTTAATAGGCCATCAATACTTTTACCCGGATTCATACTAGGATTATTGTTAGATGCTATATACCCACTTCATAGAGGAATACTACTTAAACTCCACCCTGTCCATACATGTTATATCTACTCTAAAAAACTCTATAGGCCATATGCAGGTTATTTATGGGGAGTTTTAAACGCTGGGAGCTGTATAATAATCCATGTACTTCCCCCCGTGCTGTTATTATACGTGTCCAGTGTTCTCCCGAAACCTTATAGTTTAATAACTAGTATAATAGTGATTGCGGTTATTGTAAAGGTTAGTATGGGTATAACACTATTATTTACATCTGTGAGAAACGTTGGACATAAACTCTCTAATGGAGACGAGATGAGAGCTAGGAGATATGTACAAGGGCTCGTTAGGAGGAATGTATATACTCTAGACATTCCCCATGTACTGTCTGCCACGATAGAGTCATTCTCTGAAAGCCTGGTTGATGGTTATGTTAGCCCATTAACATATTTCTTTATGCTTGGTCCTTTAGGAGGGTTGTTACAGAGGTTGTCTAATACTCTCGATGGATCCCTCGGGTTTAAAGGCCCTCCTATGGTAAAGCAGGGATGGTTCTCGGCTAAACTTGATACTTTGATGAACTATCTGCCTGCTAGAATCACAGGTATTCTTATCCTCCTTGTTTCTAAGTTAATGAAACACTCGAAAATATATGAACTTAATACTCTTAGGCGAATGGCTTCACTTCTCGAGAGCGTGAATGCAGGCTGGCCTATTGGTGCAATGGCAATTGCCTTAGGTGTTAAATTAGAAAAGCCCGGCAACTATTCTATTGGAATAGGAGAACTACCTCATCTTAGGCATTTGTTCCAGGCACTTAAGATAGGGTTCCTTGTGATACTTGGTTATACATGTTTGGCCGTATTTCTTTATATGGTTGTGGCTAAAATTTTTATTGGCGTATGAGAGTATCTCTCTTTAATACTATGCTTATATAGGATTCTCGTTTTTAGTGGCAAGTGTATGAATTCCCTGGATATTATTCGTATTGGAACAATACTTCATTCCAATGAGTATCTAGAATTTACGGTCGTGCTAAGGGCGTTTTATTGGATTAGCAACATGGGTCTCCCTGAATTTTGAGATTAGTGGTCTCTATATCGTTCTTCTTAATATAGGGTATTGCTTCAATATAGGGCCCAGCGATCCCAGCGTCATTGCTGTGAATATAGTATTCCAGTATGGGCAAGCCCCATATTTCAAAGTTACAGGTACAGCTATATGTTCCTGGATACCTGTTTATCTCTAAATAAGTATTCTAAAACCATGGGGGACCTCCGGGAAAACCTGCTGGTCAATTGAATTCTTTTTTTGTGGAGACCATATAGATGATTAATTCTATGTAATGTTTTTCATTGATGTAATAGAATAGTTTGTAGAGTTCCTCCACTACGTCATCTCTGGAATTGCAAATCACATTTCTAGTAAACTTGTTATTACAATACTATGAGGTGACCAAGACATGTTCTCCTTTAGACTTGCAATTAGAGTTGAATAAGTTATATTTAGGGTTGACTGGTAATTATTTACGTTGATATAGGTGGTTTTATGAGGTATGATAGAATAGCTGATATTTACCTTGTAATAGGGTTTATCCTACTGCCCTTAGCATACTTGCTCAAGGAGTCCTCGGCCGGCGGAGTAATCGGCGTGACAAGCCTGTTGTTCCTGGGTATAGGTCTACTCTTCCATCTTGCTGCTTTGACTCGTTTTAAGACGATTAGAAGGGTTGCGGATATCTATCTAGTCAGCAGTTTCGTACTGTTCGTCGTATCCTACTTCCTAAAGGGCTCGGAAATAGGGTTGGTATCGGGTCTGTTTGCTTCGGCTGTGTTCCAGGTTAGTATATTGTTCTATATAGTCGCGTTTGTCTACTGGTTTAACAGTAGGAGAACAGGGGAAGTTACAGTATCTTAAGGGTTATCCTGTTCTTTTAGGGAGTCAAGTGCCTCGATTATGGGGCTATGTTGCATATGCCGTATGACCCGTAGTCGCCCTTATTGACTGTATAGTGGAGTGTATAGTTTAGCGGGATCTTCATGAGGGGAGAATTGTTCACGAGGGTATGGTATTCACCGTATTCTCCTATCGGATCCGACCTGTGGGCTTTTAGTAGTGTAAGTATGTGATCACTGTTTCCACCATGGACTCTCGTCCCTATGAGGTCTCTCGGCAATTGCGGTGTTACTCCTATGATTGTGAATTCAATTCCATACTTGAACAGTTCTCTGTATAAGTTGCTAGTGTCTTCACCGTAGAGGGGTTCTATTAGCTCTAACCCACATAGCTCACAGACTTTCTTATGCCACTTAACGTGATCTTCAAGTAAAACATCTCCAGCCACTAAAGCCTCGGTGTTATCTGTTTGTTTTATAGCTTCAGCCAGTGACTCTTGTTCCCTACCTTCCTCTAGTTCTACAATTTTTATGGGAATTCCCATGGAGTCTGATATTCTCCTTACTATGTGGACATTTTCCAAGTGAGGGTTCGGTAGTGGTAGTGTAGGCACCATGAATAAAAGTTGTTTAACCTGGTAACCCATTCTTACAGCTCTTATAATTGATAGCATTGAATCTTTGCCGCCACTGAATAATGCAATCGCGTTCTTCAAATCATCCTGCACCATTAGCTTCAATATATTAGTTTGGTATATGTGAATATTATTCTTTTAATACTAGGCGTTAGTTAATTGTTTCATGGTTTTACCATGTCTTTAAGGCGTTAGATGTGTTGATGGGTGAGTAATTTGGTTAAGGTTCCTGTTAAACTTGTGTCTTGGGATGAAATAGTGGAATGGACCTATAGGTTGTCCCGTATTATTTCAGACAACGGCTGGAGGCCTAACGTTATTGTGCCTGTTGCTCGGGGTGGATATGTGCCTGCCAGGCTTTTAGCTGATTTCCTTGACGTCAACAATATGCTTAGTGTGCAGAGCCAGCATTGGACTGAGGCTGCAAAAGCTGAGGAGAGGGCTATTCTCAAGTACCCGTTTAAAGTGGATTTAAACGGCGAGAATGTTCTAGTTGTAGATGATATAGTTGATACAGGTGAAACGCTGAAACTTGCACGGAATTACGTTTCCGAGAACTGGAATCCTGGAGAAGTAAAAACTGCGTCTCTCCAGTGGATAAGTAGTGTGGCTAAATTTGAGCCTGACTATTATTATCTAGAAGTTAAGGATTGGGCATGGTTCCAATACCCTTGGACAAGGCTTGAGGATCTCAAAGACTTTATAAAGAGAACCCTTCGTGAGGATGAGAGGCTTAAAACAGGATTCGCTCTAGAGACTCTTGAAGAGATATTTGTGGAGTGGTATGGAATAAAGCCAAAAGAATTTGGTTTCTACTGGAGTGAAGCAATACGTGAACTAGTTAAGACGGGATATTTAAAGAAAGGAACCCCATAACAAGAGGTGAACAGTTGAATGGTTTTTAACCTGAAAAGACCTGAGGGAGTCGAGGCTCGAGTAGGCATTATAGGAGGCTCCGGAATATATGATCCAGGCACACTAGAGGCTCCCGTCGAGGTTAAAGTACATACACCTTATGGGGAGCCGAGTGACTTCATCACTGTAGGGAAGATAAGTGGAGTCAGGGTAGCATTCCTACCTAGGCACGGTAGAGGCCATAGAACACCCCCTCATACGATTAACTACAGGGCGAACATGTGGGCACTGAAGAATCTTGGTGTAAAATGGATTCTCAGCGTCTCCGCCGTAGGTAGCCTAAGAGAGGACTATAAACCAGGCGACCTTGTTATACCTAGTCAGTTCATTGACTTGACGAGGAATAGGCTCTACACGTTCTTTGACGGCCCAGTAACAGTCCATGTTAGTATGGCTGATCCCTTCTGCGAAGATCTGTCAAATAAAGTACATGATACAATCAATGAGCTAGGCTATGGTGTACATTACGGTGGTACATATATTTGCATTGAAGGGCCGAGGTTCTCGACAAGAGCGGAGAGCAGAGTGTGGAGGGAGGTATTCAAAGCCGACATTATAGGCATGACTCTAGTGCCAGAAGTAAACTTGGCTTGCGAGCTTGAATTATGCTATACTACGTTAGCAATGGTTACAGACTATGATGTATGGGCGGATCACCCTGTGACAGCAGGTGAAGTTGAGAGAATAATGAAGAGTAATGTAGAAAAGGCAAGGAACGTTATCATTAAATTAGTCCCCAAGCTTACAGGAGACCCGGACACGGATAAATGCAGCTGTTGCAACTCGTTAAAACACGCTGTAGTCTAACCTGTATGGAGTGAATGATCATAAATGAAACACGCCAATCTTCTACGATCTACTATCAAAAACTCTGAAGAGATCATAAGTAAACTAGAGCCTCCAAAGATAGAAGGTAAAACAGTGGTACTATACTGCAACACAGGAATAGGCCCAGCCCGCATATATTACTGGACACTCAAGATTAGTGGAGTAGAAAACATTGAATTAGTTGACTGTGTAACTGCGATAACCAACCTACTCCCTTACACAGACTATGATCAAGTCATAATATGGAATAATTCAACGAGAGACCCTAACCTAGTCGCAGCATACCAGAACTCTACGTTAATGAATTACCCGACTAGAATACTTACACCCATACTTTCTCCAGCGCTCGAAGAATACTTCGATCCCGAGGATCTCATCGTGTTCACAGACGAGTCCCCTTACTTTACAATGTCCCTGGCAGCTTTGAAATGGGGGGTAATGGGGAGTATGAAAAAAGATTTGAGGATGAATAGGCTCAATGACATCGTTAAAGAAGGCTTCCACGAGTCGGTAGGAGGATTACTCGAAGCCTACTCAAGTGAACTGAATTTCCTTCAATCTATAACCAACAGTAAAGGCGTATTAGTGATGTATACTCCTCCACAACTACCTGCTGCAATCCATCACTATTTACTTGATCCGATCGTAGCAATACCTAGTCACTGGAGTCTTAGAGTTGGCGTGCGAAAGACTCCATATGTAGTGTTTTACGGGACTAGTGTGGACGAGGGTTACTATAAGGATTTGTGGTATAAGCTTGCTGGTTCAAGGGTGACGAAGATAATACTGAATGTTGATCCTATGACAGCACCATTGTATACTATGATGCTTCAGGGAGGAGTTTACGGTAAACTAATGTAAAACAATTAATTATGCAGCTTCACCGTAAACGGTTACAGTGTAATCCTCTATTGCCTCCTTATCCGCTACAAATTTCTTCCTCATATGTCTCACCTTTATTTTGCCAGCCTCTTTCCTTATTACAATACTCATATGAATTCACCTCTAACTGTCTAATATATCCTCTAAAAATTATAAGGGGGTGCCCGAGAAGGGTTAGACAAAAGCCTAACATAGCACCCTTAAGGTAAGATGCTTTAACTAAATATTACCCTATTCTCTTTCAATCGATCTTAGCAGTAATTCTCTGAGGTTACTAAGGTTTACAGGAGAAAAAGCCTCTGATTCCGTAATAAATCTAGGTTTCCTACCTCTCCTCCATGCATAGAAGCACAAGCCGAAATTATCTAGGTATTTTTCACCGCATTTATCTGTAAATTTCCCTTTGATAATAAAATCTGAGAGTGCTGCGTTTCTTCGGTAAAAAGTATCATCAACGTTATTCATATATCTAGCTACTACAATACCCATTTTCTTTAACGTAAACATTTGATTTAATAGTTCGTTAAAGTAGGATTGTTGATTTACAATAGAATTAAATACATCAATTCCATGGTACATTAGAACATCAGGGCGTTTTTCCTCTACAAGCATTGTTTCATACGCGAGTAATTCAATCATACTCATTCCAGACGGGTTAACCGACATGACTTCCAGGTGTTTATCCATAATCCTTGTGGCTTCATTAGTTGAGAGTCCAGTAGTTCCAAGTGCCCTTGCGATAAGTTCTTTACCTTCTCCAGCACCATATCTATATGTTACTATAAGTCCCTTGAGGTTATTTGTCGCCAAAATATCCAGTAAAATGTAAATGGACAATGTGCTCCTTGCATCTGGTTCACAAACCATGAGGAAATTTTCTCCACTGCTTATATTCCCTATATAATCTTTCAAAATAGGGAAACTGAGTTGATACTTCCCGCTTTCCCCTACTTTGATCTGCTGCGGCGAGGGAGGTGGAAACGTTCTAAACCCTTTGCTGGTTATAGCGAACGGAATTTGGGCTAGTCTTACAGGGGCGCCTCTGGCTTTCTTGATCTCCATTTCCCTAATCATTAACCCCCTTTCGAGTTTATATTTTAATAAAATCAATATGTCAGATACAAACGAAATGTTTCCTAGCTGAAGCTTGTCGTCCCCAAATTCGAGTTCTGCAAGTAAGATGATCACGCCGTTTATAGTTTTTGATAGATTATATAGATAATTTTGGACTAATGCTCTTTTCCTAGAACTTGTATCAACACTTTCAATTATAGGTGTTATCGAGTCTATTACTACAATATTCGGCGTGAACTCGAGTATTAAACTATTAAGGGTACTCATTAAAACATCAGGTTCTAACGTTATAGGTAGTCTAACGAATTTAAACAATTCTATATTTTCATAGTAGTTAAGATCTATTCCAATTCCTCGCATAATCATATAAAGGCGATCCTTTTCCTCTTGGAATGAAATATATAAACATTTATGGCCTCTTTCCATATTATCTTTACAAATAGCTGTTGCAAGCGTAGTTTTACCTGCTCCGGGATGCCCTCCTATTACAATGGTAGAAGTAGGATTGATCGAATGCTTAGATATTTCTTCTAGTCCTCTAATGTTTATAGTATATTTATTGGTCGTACCCATGTCACTCTCCGGGGGGATATCCGTTTTATACATGTCTATTAATTATTTACTCATCCTGGTTGGAAAGTAAAAAACTACACTTTCTCACAAGTCTTATTCGAGTTATCACTTTTACACATTTTACATGTATCTATTCCTCCTTTCGCAAGTATATCTTTTAGCTTCTCAGCTCCATTTCTAGCTACTTCATAGAGTTCATCAACAGTAATATTATTATCAAGTTTCAAGCTAATAGGTTTAAGGATGAAGGATTTAAAAATGAAGTTAGCAGTCAAACTATCCCGATAGACATCTAGAATTAAATCATAAAGCTTATCCGGCATATGAAAAACTGCATCAATCAAACTAACACCTAACCTATCCTTGCAAATTCTATCCAAGAGGATAAATACTCCCGGAGACTTTGAATAAAAATAATCAAGGAGAAACTGCCTCAGATCTTCAATAGAATTCACCATATTCAATCCTCCAGTTTAAACCCAATATGTTTATGCATTTCAACTAGAAAATTCTTCAATTGATTATCATTCATTGCAAACAGATTTCTACTGAAAGATCGGACATAGGTTCCCCGATAAGCTCTACCCCGCTTATTATCCTCGACAGGAATTACTCTTACAATTACATCCTTTATAATCGAAAAATAACTCCCCCTAGGCTCCTGAGTACTAAAATACAAACACTTACTCTCTTGGAAAACATTTTTAAAACGCATAGTAACCCCAAGAATAGTCTTACCAGCATCAGTGTGCCCTATGATAATCTCCCCGGGGGGGGGGATCCGAGCCTTAATCTACCCTTGAGAAGGAGATCAAAATCACCAACACTACAAATAAAACCCTGGCTTTCAATGTTGTGTGAAGAGTTACTCATACCATTCGCATAAGGTTTCTGTAGTTTTTTCGTCAATTTATTGACTTTTCTCTCTGTCATTTCTTCATTTCCAAGTCAGATATTGTGTTTAGAGCTATTAATTTTTTATTTAAAACTATATATAATAGTAACAATAACATTTTATTGAGTCTAGATTCTCTGGAATGATTTAAAAACTGGTTAATACCTACTAGAGATAGCCATGGAATGGAAGCGGCCGTCGTCTAGCCTGGACTAGGACACCGGCCTTCCAAGCCGGGGGTCCCGGGTTCAAATCCCGGCGGCCGCACCAA
>WALW01000023.1 GCA_015522635.1 Candidatus Tiamatella incendiivivens
GGCGAAGCTTGAGAAGAGCCAAAGTGAAAGCCATATTATCGCTATAAACAGTATTCTACTCTTCTCGTTTACGGCGAGGGATCTCCTCAGCTTCTTTATAGCTCTGTAAATTGGGAATATCAACGCGTTATCCTCCACTACCTTATTATTCTACGATGAATCCAAATTATTAAAACTAGGAGTCTCAGTTGTTGTGTCTTAGGTGTTAAGTAAGGGTGCTTGTGTTGAGAAAGATTAACGGTTTACTATTGTATCCAATAGGATATGTATCTATTGACGACTTGGTCAGAGCTCGGTTATTGATCGATGAGGCTTTTCATAAACGGGTATCTACTTATATTGCTACTGCTAAAACTAATCCTCCTGTGCATCTTATTGATTGGAATAGAATCCAGTATAATGCTGAAGAAGTTACATTATGGGTTTCTGAGAAGAGTAGGACTATTCTATCGTCAGGTTTTCTCGTTGTGGGAGTATGTGGATGTGATGCTTATGTGAAGGGGTTGAACTTCGTTTTTGGCCTAGCTATTCCGAGGTTAGGTGTTGCTACAGTTTATACTAAGAGGCTTGAAACAGGAGATCACGAATTGTTTATTAGAAGGCTTGCTAAAGAGATTGCCCATGAGACCGGGCATCTCTTTGGGTTGGATCACTGCAGTTCTAGGAATTGTGTTATGAGTTTCAGTAACAGCATAAGTGATGTTGACAGGAAAAACTATAGGTTCTGTGATAATTGCTGGAGTAGAATAGAAAAATTGCTTAGTGACTAGATATCGACGACGAATGTTAAAACCCAGCAATCTCCCTCCCTATGTATACTCATCTGAGAGTATGTCATGGCTTTAACTATAGTCCTATGCTCGTGTTTCTCTGGATCAAACTTTTCACCGCATACCATTCCTCTGAGGATATATGAATCAGTCTTGCATTGTATTTTATTCACTCTGAAGTATCCGAAGATCAATCCTTCTACGTCGATGTAGTAGAGTAGCTCTTCTATCCACCTGTATAGCAGATTCTCCAGGTCATAACCTTCTATATAGACATCCATCTCCTTTTCACAGGCCACTTCCGAGGTATCCGTTACAACCTCGAAAACAGCCTTTGCAGCTTGCTCGAAGGCTTCTTCTAGACTCCTCCCCCTAGCTTCTATTAACTCATCTGCCGTGTGCTCTTTACTTATGAATCCGGGGCAGGAGGCTTCCGTCAACGTTAACCCTTCGCTACCCCGAGCGGTTTTAATCTAACCACAAGTTTCCCTATACCTACGGCGTTCGCAACTTCCGCTACTTTATCAACATTCTTGTAGGCTTCAGGGGCCTCCTCTACTATTACTCTCTTGTTTGCCGCGCGTATGTAGATGCCTAGTTTAGACAGTTCCCCTAGAACGTCTCCCACAGTCATGGTTCTCAGTGCTTTCTTCCTGCTCATCCATCTTCCTGCACCATGTGGCGCTGTATACCAGCTCTTCGCTCCATCTTCGCTCCCAGCTAATATATAGCTTGCCGTTCCCATGCTACCAGGTATCAACACCGGTTGTCCCACATCTTTGTAGTCCTGCGGTATATCAGGATGGCCCGGTGGAAAAGCTCTGGTTGCTCCTTTCCTATGTACTATAAGCTTCACTCGTTTACCATCTACAATATGCTCCTCAATCTTCGCAATATTGTGTGCAACATCGTAGACCAGCTTCAAACCAAGCTTATCCGCGTCTGTATGGAAGACTTTCCCGAAGCTCTCACGGGTCCAGTAACTAATAAGCTGCCTATTGGTCCAGGCAAAATTGGCTGCAGCAGCCATTGCACGTATATATTTCTGTGCCTCCTCACTAGAATAAGGCACACTCGCTAACTCTCTATCGGGTGGAACTGTACCATACTTCCTCATAGCCCTCTCCATAACTTGGAGGTAATCACTAGCAACCTGGTGGCCGAGACCTCTACTACCAGTATGAATCATAACAGTTACTTGGCCTTCACGGGTGAACCCAAAAGACCTAGCTATCTCCTCATCATAAATCTTATCCACAATCTGGACTTCCAAGAAATGATTACCCGAACCTAACGTACCGAGCTGCTGAGCACCCCTCTGCTTAGCCCTTCTACTAACCATAGAGCTATCCGCTAAACCCCAACTACCATGCTCCTCAATATGCAGAGGATCATCACTCCAACCGTAACCCTTACTAATAGCCCACTCAACACCCTCATCCAGCACCCTATCAAGCTCTTGTATAGAAACCCTAACCTTACCGCTGCTACCCAACCCGGAAGGAACATTACGGAACAACTCATCAACAAGCTCCCTTAACATAGGCTGCACATCGCCAACATCTAGATTCGTAACCATAACCCTAACGCCACAATTATGGACAATTACACCGTTTGCAATGAAATTATGTGCGAAATGACCAACACCAATATCATAGACCTCCTCAGCGTCACTAGGGATTTTCTCGGTTTTTTCAATGATATCAATAACAAATCCTCCCGATGTGCAATATTTCTTAACAAAGTCATCAAAGGTTCCCAACTCTTTCGCAATAAGCCTGTTCATTTCTACCTTCGAAAGGTTTAAACTTCCATATTGTTCTATTAACTTCAGCTTTCTCTTCACATACTCCGTATAGTAAAGGATCTCTTCTTTATTCTCAGTATATTCGTACCCGATTTTGCTTAAGAAGCTATATAGATGTTTCGTATTAGATGGAATTACAAGTCTATAAATCCAGTTATCACCTGTTGATGGTTCTACTTTTCTAATGAAGGCTGAAATACCAAATTCTTTAAGCATATCCCTAATATCTTCAAGGAATTCGATAGCGTTGATTTCTAAGTTTTTATTCCCAGAAATCGTGTAGTTAATAACATTTAAAGGATATAGATGTCTCCTAGTACGTTGAGCTGGTTCGCTTCCATCCGCTCCAAATAAGCCTGCTAGAAAATTTCTTTTCACCCACAACGGGCCTTGTTTTATCCAATCTGGAATTCTAAAGTTGACATTCTGTCTTCTTCTAAGTGGAAAGCCGAGTTTAAGAATTAGTAGTGCAAATGCCTTTGAGTTTATGTGCAATGAATGCTTTGTCCCAATTGTTTCTTTACCTTTAACTACTATTTTCCTCTTACGTGAATATATTTTTGAAACTTTTATTCCTAGATTTTCTTCTAGATCTCTTTTTAATTCTTGAAGCCCTCTTTCTCCGCCATAAATAGCGATAGTAAATCTTTCTCTCTTTTTATCCTTGTATAATTCGGTGTATTTGTATATAGTTCCATTGCTTAATAAGTATCCGAAGAGTCTTGCTATTATTGCAAGTTTTAAGTCCATGGAGTGTAATGGGATTAAGTTTTTTTTCTTAAGGTATTTGATGATTTGGCTGTTTTCATTTGTGAATGCCTCTTCATCTAAAACTAACTTACTGTTACCCTCCTCATAATCTACACCCTCGAAGGGATGCACTATGATTTTATCGCCAGCCTTAATTTTTAACGCAATCTTATATCCCTCTGGAGTAAGAATCGGATGATCTTCCGAGACGATAATTTGTCTGCCCCACTTAGTCTGTATTCTGTATAAAAACTCGTCAGCAGGTCTTGATGCTAGGAGAGTGATTTTAGAGGAATCATTATGTCCCTCTTGTTGATTGAATATTTTTAATTTCAATGCCTTTATTCTTCCTTCCTTTGCCCATTTTACTATATGTTTTACATGCATTCTAAAGCCATAGTGGGTCAAAACGTTTGTACTCGGATGTAAGCAATTCACGTCATAGCCGACGCCGCCTGGGCTTATGACTCCGTCTTCTTCAATGGACATTGCTGCTACTCCTCCTATTGGGAACCCGTAGCCTTGGTGTCCGTCAGGCATTACTAGGCTGTGCTTTTGTATTCCTTTTAGGCATGCTGTATTTGCGGCTTGTTTGAGGGTTAGGTCTTGTTTCATTTTGTCTATCAGGAAGTCGTCGGCGTAGATTATGGTTGGTACCTTCATGCATGGTTGATATTCTTTTGGTATCATCCATTCGTATTTGTTTATTCTTTTTAATGGTGGTGTTGTCAATTGTTTCACCCCATGTATAGTATTGTATTATTTGGTGTTGTAGATTTTATTATATTCTAGTTCGTATATGATTGTATTTGTCGGTGTTTGCTTGGGGATAGTGTTGCTCGAGGTTGAGAAGAAGATTATTATTCCATGCGATTTTATGGAGAGTCTTCGGGTCAGATTAGAGAAGGCCGGTTTTTCCTTGGAGTGGAATGGCTTGGAGGTTGACAGATATTATCAGCATCCTTGTAAGGATTTCTCTGTAACTGATGAGGCGTTTAGGCTGAGGGAGGTTATTAGCGGTGGAGTTAGTCGATTCGTGTTGACTTGGAAGGGTCCTAAGGTTGGTGTAGGTGTTAAGGCTAGGGAGGAGGTTAACTTTGGGTTTGACGGTGATGTTGGTAGGCTCGAATCGATATTAAGTCGCCTTGGTTTCTCTGGAGTAGCTGTTGTGAGGAAGGAGCGGTCTGTTTATTCTGGGCTGGATGTTAAGGTTTACTTGGACCATATCTCCGGATTGGGTTGCTTTGTGGAGGTTGAGGCTTTGGGGGAGTATTCCATTGCTAAGACTTTTGTTGACAGGGCTGTGCATATACTGGAATTGGATTCCTATCCTTCTACGGTTAAGAGCTATCTAGAACTCGTATCAGAGAGATAATTAGCCAATCGTCTATAAGAGATTAGCTTGTTGTCGGAGTAACCTTATATACTATGCTCTCACTGTTTCTACATGGAACAATCCAAACTAAGGTGGATCATTTTGTCCGAAGAAAAGAAAATTGACTGGTATAGTATATCCGAGAAACTTCACAAGTTCTATGGAGGTAAAATAGAAACTATACCCAAAGTACCTATTAGAACATTGAATGATTTCGCTATATGGTATACTCCAGGCGTAGCCGAACCCAGCATGAGAATCGCTAAAGAACCGGAGCTAAGCTTCGAATACACAAGCAGGTGGAATAATATTGCAATAGTAAGCGATGGAACTAGAGTGTTAGGTCTAGGGAAAATAGGTCCCGAAGGAGCATACCCTGTTATGGAGGGAAAAGCCCTCATATTCAAATACCTGGGAGGAGTAGATGCAGTACCACTCGTTCACAGAGCAAGGGATCCTGAGAAATTCCTAGAACTCCTCGAACTAATAGAACCATCATACGGAGGAATAAACCTCGAAGATATAGAGAGCCCTAAATGCTTCTATATCCTTGATGAAGCGAGGAAACGGCTAAAAATACCTGTCTGGCACGACGATCAACAGGGAACAGCAGCTATTACGTTAGCTGGACTTATAAATGCATTGAAAATCGTTAACAAGAACATAAAGGATGTCAGAATAGTTTTAGTAGGAACAGGAGCAGCTAACGTCGCACTCTACAGGATACTGAAACCCTTCGGTGCAGATCCTAAGAAGATAACTGCAATTGACAGTAAAGGTGTACTCCACCCTGATAGGCCCGATATAGACAAGCTGATGGTTTCGAATAAGTGGAAATACCAAATAGCCATTGAAACCGAGGGCGGAGGAATACGAGGTGGGGTTCCCGAAGCAATGGAAGGTGCAGATGTGGTTGTTGCTGCGAGTAAACCAGGTCCCGGGACAATAAAGAAGGAGTGGGTTGCGAAAATGGCTAAGGATGCTATAATATTCCCTATGGCTAACCCTGTCCCAGAAATTTGGCCTTGGGAAGCCAAGGAGGCTGGTGCAAGGATCGTTGCCACAGGAAGAAGCGATTTTCCCAACCAGGTAAATAATAGCTTAGTATTCCCAGGAGTATTCAGGGGAGTACTAAACGTTAGAGCTAGAACTATAACAGATGAAATGGCTATCGCGGCTAGCTTGGAAATAGCAAAGTTCGCGGAAGAGAAAGGTATACATGAAGAGTATATTGTGCCAACTATGGAGGAATGGGAGGTGTATCCCAGAGTAGCTACAGCTGTTGCTCTTAAAGCAATAGAGCAAGGCCTTGCGAGGAAGGTTATGACTAGAGATGAAATATATAATATGTCACTTGAAATAATCAAGGCAACAATGGGGAAATACCAACTTCTCCGCAAGAACGGGTACATAAAAGAAATACCAAAAGAGGTGAATGCTTAATGTATGAGCCTGGTCTAACTGTAAAGGAAGCAGAAGCAAAACATATAGAAGACCTTGTAGACATGACTGTAAGATTCTACAGGTTCAATGAGGAATTCGATCCAGCATACTCTACTAAGCCAGAAATTGATGATGTAGCGAGAGCATACATACAAGAGAGCCTAGAAAAGGAAGACATAATCCTCCTAGTAGCATGCTGGAACGATAAGCTCGTTGGTTTTGCAAGGATAGAGATTAGAAGAAACAGACTTATTAAGAACGAAAAATATGGAACTCTGATTGAATTATACGTTAAACCTAGATACAGAAGGCAGGGGATTGCATGGAAACTTATAGAAGAAACCAAGAAAAAACTAGCGGATAAAGGCATCTACCATGTAGTAGCACAATTTCCTGCGATGAACATTATAGCGGAGAGGTTCTACAAGAAACATGGTTTCAGGCCGTGGACACAGATATTTATACAAGAGGTGGGGTGAAATGTCGTCTAAATCTATAGTTATAAGGAAGCCTGCAAGGGAAGACTCCCAGGTCATGGTTGACCTAGTCGCTAGACTAAAATTTCTCAATGAGGAACTTGATCCTAACTACAAAACGGTAAGTGAATTACAGAACGTAGCTAGAGAATACGTTGAAGAGGCTATAGGGGATCCTAATTCAATTATACTTGTTGCTGAGGATGAAAATACTGGCCAATTGATTGGCATCCTTAAACTAGATATCGAGGATAGACGCTTCTACGAGCCCAAGGTTGCAGGTGTTATAACAGACCTATATGTACATCCTAGTTACAGGAGGAAGAGATTGGGTGTTCTCTTGATTGGTAAAGCAATTGAAGAACTTAGGTCTCGTGGAATTAAAATGATTGCAGCTATCTATCCTGTGAATAACATTATCGCAAGGAGATTTTATGAGAATCTCGGGTTCACAGACCTAGAAGTCGAAGTTTATAAAGAAATTTAAACCCATTTTCTCTTTTTCAATTCTGAGACTACTTCACTAACTAATACATTGGGATTTTTGGAGGCATCTAGAACTAGGAACCCGTATAGTGATGCTAATTCCAGATATATTTTCCTTATATTCTCAGAAAACACCTTGTCCTCTAGTGCTTGCAATCTAGCATCTCCGCTTCTAGCCTCTGCTTCCCGCGGATCTATATCAAGTAGAATCGTTATGTCGGGTCTGACCGCGTAACGGTTTATTTCTTCCACCCATTCTCTTTCAGCCCCCCTAGCAGTCTGGTAAGCTATACTCGAGTAGACGTATCTATCTGTAATAACCCATTCCCCGTTTTCCAAGTTAGGTTCGATGAAGCTTCTTATATGAAGAAGTCTATCAGCTGCGAAGAGAAGCGCCTCAGCATACCCGTCAACCCCTTTACTAGTCGCCTCATTTATTACGTGCGTTATAAGCGGGTGCCAAGGTTCTCTAGTAACTACATTCCGTATTCCCATTCTCGCGAGCTTTATGGAAAGCTGTTTTGCTAGAGTAGTTTTCCCCGATTTATCTATACCTTCTATAGCTATGAATTTTCCCTTACTCATAAATCTCCACCCATCCTCCAGGCTCTATTATTACCTTCCTTAGAAGTCGCGGGGTTCCATAGAAATCTCTAGGCATACCATCTAGGAGTGGTATATCACTTATAACTGCACCTGTTATGATTATCGGCTCTGCCTTATGCATAACCAATGCAAGAGGCTGTTTTCTATTGAATTTTAACGCGTACATTATATAGGATCCAACGGTGCTACCACGCCCTTCAGGTGCGAATAAAACTCTATTAGATACTATTTCACCTTTAACCCTAGAGTCTGGTTGAACTAAGACGCCTGTTTCAGGGTCAACGTCTCCTAGGAACGAGATAGGGTTCTCGACCACCAATCCCCCCCCTTCGATTATTGTTGAAGTATCTACTATCGGCTTCAAATGCAACCTCAATAAGCCATCACCTGAACGATAAATCAACCAGCTTATTCACTGAAGCCAAATATGACTCTAAACCATGTATCCTTTTCATATAGAACATTGTTTTGAAAGAATTTGTAGCTACAGATGCGTTGGTTTCCTTCCATCCAGGACTTACCACTATACAAGTATCTCTCATAACACGAATGTTCTTCTTCTTCAAAATGCCGATAATGCCCTCCGATAACGCTTCATTGTAAACGGATCTACTAGCTGCTACCCAAAAACTATTCACTGCTCGTCCCGGGTGGTTAAGAGCTATTCTCGCGATATCCCTAAGTTCCTCAACGCTCACATGAGGACATCCCAAAAAGACAATATCTGGCCTAGAAGCCGGCTCATATTTCTCAAGTTCAGTTATAATATCGGCTTTCTCTACAGTTATCTCCTCTTCTATTCTAGTTTCATCCATGTTTACCTTAGTTATTCCTGGGATTATGCACATCTCGATATTCCCGACTGCCCCAGCAGCAGCACACATCGATTTTACCTCAGGTTCCCTTATACCTATTATACCCTTGATAAGTGGCTGTTTAATCCTTGTTTGCATTGCTATTATCTCCCCTAATATGCTTGATACCGCTTGGTCATTCTCATAGTACTCTACGTTGAATCTTGTTCTTGGGAGTCTGTTCTCTGGTATGTGGACACCAGAGTAATAGGTCTCTCCCGCTATCGCAGCCATGAGAGCCAGAGGTCCACCTTCCCTGTTAGTCCATGCACTAATGTAGGTATTAGCATAGCCTACAGCACTAGACTCTCCCCATGCTAGATGCCATCCAGACTGGACTCGGTCTACGTAGTAAGGTGTACAAGTCATAACAGGCTTTCCACCCATTGAAGCTATATTATCAATTATTTCTTTTTGCTTCCTGATGAACTCTGGTGTGACTCCGGGTATACCCGTTGGGTCATCAAGGTCGAGTCCTATAGGGTTAATTGTGGTAGGTACCTTGAATTTACCTCCTTTCTCCATTATTTCACGGATAAAATTTAGGCCTGGATCACCTATGTTGTTATATGATATACCTGATATGTGTGCGTGATTTATTGGTATAAGTTTCTCAGCTCCCAATGCTTCCCCTACTTTGACTATAACTTCATATGCTATTCTAATTGCTTCACCATACTCCCCGGCGAGCGCGGCTTCCTCCAGCCTCGTGAGATACAACAATTCCCCCCTCTTTCACTGCAGATGTTAGTTGCTGCATCCTGGTATGGATGCTTTCTCAAAAGTCTCCCCTCCTTGAAGTGGCTTGGTCGCATCTATGCCTATTTTCGCGGTTAAACCATCTTCCGCTGATGGATCTAGAGTTGAACCCCTAGCATTTCGAAGCATAATGAGATCCTTATCCGCCTGGAACCTCGTCGCGATCGCCCATTCAACTTGGTACGGGTCATCAGTGTCTATATCTGCGTCGACTACCACAACATGTTTTAGACTGGGATGACCAGCGAATGCTGCTAGAATAGCATTCTTCCCATCTCCATCGTTATTCTTTGTTATGCTGACTACTGCATGAAGCCATCCCCCACTGGCAGGCGTTAACGATACCTTATGAACTTTTGGAACGACCCGCGACACGCTCTGATATATCGAGGCTTCTCTAGGGAACCCCATTAGAAAGGCGTGTTCCGTTCCACCAGGAAGAATCACTTGAACATATGATGACGGTTTATAGAATATTTTCTCAATTACTATTTTGGGTTGAAGACGAGATCTATCGTAAGTTCCCATTGCATCAACAAATGGACCTTCACGGGTCCTCTCTGGAGTAATCCATCCTTCCACTACAATTGAAGCCTCTGGAATAGGATGTCCGTGTATTGGTGAACCATAGAGTCCTCCACCAAGTATCCTTGCAGAGTGAGACAGTTCAAATACTCCCATCGGAGGACTGGTAGCTGCTGCAACAATGTGCAGGGGATGTACTCCCATAACGATAGTTATGGGTAGATTCACACCTTTCTCCGATGCTTCTCTAGCCATGAAATACAAGTGCCTTGGGACTAATCTAATCGCTATTTCACCAGTATCTGAAAGCATTATCCTGTGAATACTGGCATTACAAAGTTCATCTTTGCATGATACAACTATAGGACTAGTTAAATAATAACCACCATCTCTTTTATAGAATTTTATCCAAGGCAAAATACAAGGGTCTCCAGTGATTTCATAGCTTCCAGGGAGATCTCCATTAACATGTTTTTCAATTTTATTGTTAAACGATGTTATTACCTGGTATGCATCAACAGGGTCTCCTGGTTTACCTAAAAGAGCATAGAGAACGCTTTTCTTAGCTATTAATCCAGCCACTATGGTGTAGGGAGAATCTTTTAGCTTGAAAAAAACAGGAACCTGCTCAGCCTCAGATTTCTTTATCAGGCATGCAGCCTCATATTTCCTGTTAACAATAGGGAGTTCCTGGCTGTAAATAGGAATCAAACCTTTATCTTCCAAGTAACTCTCAAGTGTCGCCTTGTTCAAGAATTCTCAGCCCTCATAACGTTAAGTTGGATGGGTATTCTTATAAATAAGGGTTAGTTTTAAGGGTGGTGAACTCGAGAAAATAGGATAAAAGAGGGTTAAGCTTTCCCTAAAGCATTGAGAACTATTTCCACGATCTTCTCTAATTCAAGTGTTTCCTTTGCACCGTCTAGCATAACTAAGCGAACTTCACCGGTTTGCTTGTCTTTCACCCTCAACTCGTCAACTGCTATAAGCTCATCCCCCTTCTTCTCATGCCTTCTATAGATATCAAGTAACTGTATTCCCTTCTTAGAAAGTAAATCTCTCAACTTCAACGATATCGTCGAGGCCATACTCCACCACCTTGTAATCTCAATAGTTCCACGTACCTCTCCCGGGTTAAAAATTTAGCCAGTAAAAACGGTGGTTGCAATGAGTGAAAGCCGGGTATTAGTCAAACTTGACGTGTTTAGACTAGCATTCTACCTAGCAAGGAAGAAGAAAGCTAAGTATATAAGAATTAGGGATCTCGCTGAAATGCTGGGTGTCTCAACACGTAGTGCAGGTAAACTCCTTGCAAGAATGGAAAACTACGGGTTGGCTAGGAGGTACAGTAACACTGTTTACGAAGTAGTTTCATCTCGAGAGAAAATAAGGGAAGTCATTTAGATGTTCTTCTGCACTTCTCGTAGGAGCTTCTCTAATATTTCCAAGCCTTTATCCACTTCTTCCCTGGTTATAATTAGGGGAGGAGCAACCCTTAAGGTTGAAACGCCAGCGCTAATTATTAGAAGACCACGTTTAAACGCATTATTGATTATCCATGACATTTCCTTCCTTGCAGGTTCCTTTGTTTCACGGTTTTTAACGAGTTCTACGCCTATCATTAATCCTTTACCCCTTACATCGCCTATCAATTCCATGGAATCCTTCAACTCTTCAAACCTCTCTACGATATACTCTCCCTGAACAGCAGCATTCTCCAGCAGGTTCTCCTCTCTGATAACTTCTATGACGGCTTCAGCTGCAGCTAAAGACACGGGATTTCCCCCGAAAGTACTAGCATGGCTTCCAGGAGGAAGATTCATTACTTCTGCTTTTCCACCTATAACACCCAACGGAAGGCCCGAGGCTATACCTTTAGCGCTAGTAATAACATCTGGTTCCACATCCCAGTGATCAACAGCATACCACTTGCCGGTTCTCCCGACTCCAGACTGGACTTCATCGACTATCAGTAAAATACCATGCTCATCAGCAAGTTTCCTCAAGTTAGGCAGAAAGTTATCCGGTGGTACAATATATCCACCTTCCCCCTGTATAGGTTCAATAATAAAAGCAGCTACCTCAGAGGGGTCAACTATCTTAGATAAAATCCAGTCTTCAATGTATCCTATAACAGCATCACTGCATTCTTCTGGAGTTTCAACCTTGAATGGGCATCTGTAACTATAGGGGTAAGGTACATGTATTATTCCCGGGACGAGGGGCGAAAACCACTTCCTTTGCACAGGTTTACTTGCAGTTATACTTACTGCACCCAATGTTCTGCCGTGAAATGCTCCGAGGAAACCAATGATGTACTGTCTCGTACCCTTGAAATACCCTCTAGCAACCTTAACCGCACCCTCTATCGTTTCGGCACCGCTGTTAGCATAGAATAGCCGGGAGTCCGATTTGAACGGCATTATGCTCTTAATCTTCTCTCCGACCCTAATTGCCTCCTCATAGTAGAAATCCGTTAGACTGTAATGGAGAAGTTTCTCTGATTGCCTTTTGATAGCTTCTACGATTTTGGGGTGAAGATGACCAACATTCATGACTGCTATACCGGAGTTGAAGTCCAAATAACGGTTGCCGTCAACATCAGTTACCATAGTACCTTTGGCGGTAGCTACGACGAGAGGATACCATCTGACAAAGCTTTGCATAAGAATATTCCTGTCCTTCTCAAGGATCTCTCTGGCTTTAGGTCCTGGTGGTTCCACAATAATATAAGGAACTTCCATTTTTAATATACACCTCCAAAACGCAATTAATTAACATGGATAATTCCGTATAATATAGGTTGGTGGGACTTAAGTGGAGCTGGAAATCGAAGAAATTATCATCCTAGGAAATAATATAGTCGGTTCGGAGAAGAGATACAAGATCCGTCTAAAAGGAACAAACATCACATTAAACGTAAGAGCTGAAAACGACGAGGACGCCATAGAAAAGGCTATGAAAATAATTAATGGTCTCGAGGGATGAGAGTTACTTAACTTTCACATCAGACTCGCCGGTAATCCAATAAACGCCGTCATCCCTCACTTCTCTCTTCCATATAGGAGCTTCATGCTTAACCAACTCAACAAGCTCCTTCAAAGCAGCAAATCCAGGGATGCGGTTACTAGTTCTCACAATGGCAATAAAAGTGATATCTCCAGGCTTCCGGGTTCCCATATAGTGAATTAATGCAACACTATCTAAACTGTATTTCTCCATGACACTCGAAGCAATATCTCTAAGCCTATCCTCCAAGCTTTCATGCGCCTCGTATTGAAGCTCAGAAACAACTCCACCATTATTCAGCTTCCTGACTGTACCAACGAAAAACAATGTAGCACCGCTCTCATTGCTAGAGTCCAACATCTCGAATAACTCGTCAAGCGAGAAAATGTCATTCTCGTCTGCAATACGTACATAAATACGGGTTCCACCAGAGGAGGGGGGTAAAATATCAATTCTCCCTTCCCTAACCACATCGTTCATCCTTAACCGCCTCCCTTTCTCGTCTAGAACAATGATCCCCTTAAGTTTGGATAAGACTATAGATAACCCTTCATTTAACCCAGTTATAACATTTAGAAGCTTCCTCACGTTGCATTCATCATTGCAGTCAATAACTAGTTCCCTTGAACCAGCAAGTTCAGCTAAGACTGCATAAAGCCTAACTTGAACCCTCAAAACTTATGCACCGCTAGATATCCTTCTCCTTAACCTTAGAAGCCTTAA
The DNA here is from genome assembly GCA_015522635.1 of Candidatus Tiamatella incendiivivens. Taxonomy (NCBI): domain Archaea; kingdom Thermoproteati; phylum Thermoproteota; class Thermoprotei; order Acidilobales; family Acidilobaceae; genus Tiamatella (SeqCode); species Tiamatella incendiivivens (SeqCode). Next base: position 13,584 of record WALW01000023.1, read on the forward strand.
GCTTATCGAGTTCATCCAAGACTTCGTTAATAGCACTTCTAGCACAGTCCTCATCAAGCCTCTCCAGTAAAAGTCTAAGGAACTTTGATGCACACCTATTGCTATGGAAATACAAGGTAAAACCCGATTTGTTCAGGACTATTCCCTGTCCTATCGGGAACTTTCTACCACAAACATTACATTCATAATAATCTTCAGGCAACTCCGATCACCCATTTGTCCCCTAAATCTAAGAACCATCAACGAATAGAAATATATAAGCTAGATATCCACAATTCTCGGGAGGTAATAGGTGTAGCCTTAATAGATAGTATTTAACGGCACGAATGGGATGGAAGACGATGATGTCTAAGGAAATAGTGGAGTTAATAAGGAAGAAAGGATGGCAAGGACTAAACCAAATCCAGCTCAAAGCTTATAACGAGATACTGGAAGGTAAAAACACGCTTATAATAGCCCCCACTGGAAGTGGGAAAACGGAAGCAGCGATCCTTCCGCTACTAGACATGATGTTAAAAGAAAACTCTAAACCTGTAACAATCCTATATATAACGCCTCTAAAGGCCTTAATCAACGACCTCTACGAGAGAATAAAATGGTGGGCAGTACAACTCGGTTTCACTGTTTCGAGAAAACACGGGGACGTCTCAAAAGGAGAGAGGGCCAGGAGAACCAGGAAGATACCTCATATCATAATAACCACACCTGAAAGCCTGAAAATAGATCTAGACTGGGCGAGTAGTTTTAGGGTTAACTACAGGAACCTGAAATTCATCATAGTTGACGAGGTACACGAACTAATAGGAACTAAAAGAGGTATACAGCTGGCAATACTCCTTGAGAGATTAATGCATCTTACTGGGAGAGACATTCAAAGAATAGCTTTATCAGCAACCATCGGAGACCCAGAAAAAGTGGCACAATTTGTTTTCGGATCATCAAAAAGACCGGCAGCTATAGTGAAACCCCAGGTAACTAAGCCTATCAGGATAAAGGTAACGTATGCTTCTGGAGACGATATTTTCGAGGAAAGCGCTAAGCTGGTCTCAAAGGAAATAGAAGGCAAAACAATAGTTTTCGTAAACTCACGCTTCATAGCGGAGAGATTACAAGACTACCTGAATAAGATAGGTATGAAAGACATTTATGTACACCATAGTAGTGTTTCAGCCGAAATACGGGAAAAAGCCGAGAAGATGTTTAAGGAAGGAAGCATCAGAGCAGTAGTTGCGACAAAAACACTTGAACTAGGTATAGATATAGGTGAAGTAGAAAAAATCGTCCAGTACCGTAGTCCTCCTCAAGTTTGCAGTCTTCTTCAGAGAATAGGTAGAAGCGGCCACAAGATGGGTGTAGAAAGCAAGGGTGCAATAATCACACTAGACCCTGTTGATTATCTAGTAGCAATAGCTACCTCAAAACTAGCGTTAGAAGGCTGGATAGAAAAGCCTACCGATAATATCATACCATTAGACGTAGTATCCAGAGAATTAGTTGGAATAACTCTTGAGCATGGAAAAGCGAGCATTGACCTATACTATGACATACTTAAAGGAGTTGGATCATTCTATGAAGGCTTGAAGAAAGAGGATGTAGATAAACTGGTAAACTATCTAATCAGAAATAAGCTTCTCGTCCATAAAAATGGAGCTCTCAAGGTAGGACCCACATTCTATAAGATATGGAGATTCAAGGACCATGACAAGCCTTGGTGGGCTAAAAGCTTCGCAGAATTCTTCACAGTTATCCCTCGGAATGAGGCTTTCACAGTATATTATAGGCGGAAACCCATAGGCAACATTGACTCCTCCTATGTATACCGGCATCTAAGAGAAGGTGACACTATTAGGTTAGCCGGAAGCCTATGGCAAGTTAAAGAGATAAACGAGCAGCTTAGATCTATAGAGGTCATTAAAGGTGTAGGAGAAGGTGAGATACCTCTATGGAGGGGGGAGACATTCTCGAGAAGCCCAGTCATAGCAGAAACTGCTTACCAGATCCTGGTGAATCTAGCGGAGAAGGGTACCTACAATAAACCTGATACACTCGAAACTGACCCAGGGGCAGACAAGGAGCTCGGGTCAATGGCACGGGAGTACGTTGATATAGGTGTACCAATAGCTTCACGCGATTTAATGCTGGTAGAACAAGCGAATGAGGAATACATATTCCAATATCCTACAGGGAATAGGATAAGCGAGACACTTGGAGCAATAATATCATTCATAATATCCAAGAAACACGGTCTTGGGACGTATTATAGAAGTAGCACAATGGGGTTCTCAGTAAAAGCTCCAAGCGGCATCAACCCTCTAGACATTCTACTAAACTTGGACCTTGAAGACATAGATCAACTAGCAGTAAAAGCTGCTCTCAGAACACCATACTATAACTTAGTTACATCGGAAATCCGTGCTAGTTTCGGAATAGTAGTCAAAGCAGACCCTGAAGAAGATCAGATACTACTGGATGATGCCCTAAAACAAGTGCTGTATAGGATATTCGATGTAGAGGGAGTGAAGAAATTCGTAGGGAAACTGAAGGCTAATGAAATAAAAATATACACTAAGAACACAGGTCCATTAACACCGGTTGCAAAGCATATACTAAGCCTCCCGCAAGTAAAGCCTTGGATGAAAAGGGTTGAACGCCTCCTGGCTGAGAACCTTCAGGGATTCGCTATGACGATCCCAGAACTCTCAGAAACGCTTGATTTAGCAGAGAAAACTATTGAGAATGCGTTAAGGGAAATGAGAAAACCCGGGCACCCGTATAGAGTGTTCTGCTTCAAAGATCCCTATGACAATGATTGTAGGTGGGCACTGATAGGGGATGCTGAAGTAATAATGGAAATGGAAGAGTTTATGGAAAGTTTCCAACCCGTAAAAGATGAGCCGTTCCAGGTTGAGATACATACAAGCAGGGGAGGAGTTCCATACACATTCATGGTTAGTTCTATGGAAGACGGGATAGATAGAAAGTTAAATGTGATTCCGAACGATGTTTACAGCGTCAAGATTAAATCAATGAACCTCTACGATGAAAGGGACGTTGGCTATCTACATACGCCTAAGGAACTAGTGCCTCACCTGATAAGGAATGGAATAGCATACATACAGAGAACGAGAATGTACTACTAGCAATAACTTAACAGTTTAAACTTTTTGTGAGGCAATGATGAACGCTACGACTCCGAATCCCCCTATGTGGAGGGCACGTGTTCCTGAGCCTCCTTGAAAACTCTTTTTATCTATTATTCCGTTATTCTTAGTACTAGAAGGTGATTCCTATATGGAATACAAAATAGAATATAGGCCATCCTTTGCATTATTAAAAGTGAAGTTATCCCCTAGAGATACGATAACCGTAGAAGCAGGTAGCTATATGCTCCATAAAGGGGATATTGAAATCCAAACTAAGACCGGAGGATTATTCAAGGGACTGGCTAGGTCCTTGCTTGGAGGGGAAAGCCTTTTCATGAATACATTTGTTGCAAAATCTCCCTCTGAAATATGGATAGCGCCAAGTCTTATGGGTGACATTATAGAAGTAGACGTTAACGGGTCATTGTTCGTACAAGATATGAGTTACTTAGCACATGCCGGGAATCTAGAGGTATCAGTCGGATGGAGAGGATTGAAAGGGCTCTTGGCTGAGGGAGAACTAGTCTGGCTTAAGATAGAGGGAACTGGTAAAGTGTTCATAAACAGTTACGGGGCAATAGAGCGATTGGATCTACAGCCAGGAGAGAAGACAACCATTGACAACATGCATTTCGTTGCAATGGATGGAACAGTGACGTGGAGAACTAGAAAGTTCGGCGGAATGAAGTCTTTCCTATTCGGTGGAGAAGGAATAGTCATGGATGTGGAAGGCCCGGGTAGAATATGGGTGCAAACAAGGAACTTACCGCTATTTGCTAGGGTTCTACGGAAATACCTTCCAGGTCGAGACTGAAGAATATTAGAGGGCTCGGACGGGGATAATGAGGATCACTGCAACTGAAGAGCTCTCCTCGGGCGCTATCCTCATCGCCCTAAATAGATGTTCTATGAAGAGATATATTTCTAGTCAACGGTGAATATGGTTTGTGTAAATGTAAGCTTATCATCGTTCTAATCCTTTACTCAAAACCTTACGAAACAGCATTACTCAGCCGATTATCACAGGATAAATGTAGACTAGTAAATGCCGAGGAATCTATAGGTAGAATACTAGTTGACTGCTCGGGAGCGAATCTGGATAAAGTCCGGCAATTACTTGTAAAAACGGAGAGCTGGACCGGCGAAGTCAAACTAAAATGCCTATCAAAGAAATGCAAGGTAGTAGGGTTATGTAATATAGGTGGAATATGCTTGGTTAACTCTAGACTCACATTGCTATCCGGAACTTCTAGTGGCTGTGAAGTAAAAGTCTGTTCTAAAACTGTTAGAAAACTTGTTTCACTGATACTAACAGCCATATTTTATACCGCATCATTTGATGACTTAAAAGAAAGGCAAGAAAACCTAGTTAACTTGCAAGGGAAACTAGATTGCAGTGATTGAAATGTTATAATATTTTATCTTGCTCATCCTATAAGATAATTGTTTGACGGTACAGATGAGGTGAACCCCTATCCCCAGACCTCAATAGAACAGGGATGAAGAACAGAAACCCCGTCTGATAATAAGGGGTGGAAAGTTTGCAGCTGTCAACAGAACTAGGAGTGTTTACGACAAGAATGCTAATAGCATTCTTCACAGGAGCCTTAATAGGGCTGGAAAGGGAGAGGACCCGAATTAGGAATCAGAAAAAATATGATTTACCAGGCTTGAGAAGTTTCGGTTTAACCGGGTTGTTCGGAGGGCTTACCTCTTATCTGACTATACACCCATACGGTCTGAATGGAAGCATAATATTTTCTGCAAGTACTATTGGATTCCTGATAGTGCTTGTTTTCTATATAATTCACCGTGCAATAATACTTAAACTCACAGGTATAACTACTTACCTAACATTACTCATAACCTATACTTTAGGCATAATGTGTGGATTAGGACTACTAGTGGAAGCCGTTTCTGCTAGCATACTTGCAACTTTTGTACTTGCTATCAAATATCCTTCTAGGAAACTCATAAGGGAGCTATCTTATAAAGAGTTTATTGCCTTACTGGAGGTAGGAACGCTTAGCCTTATATTAGGTCCCATTATTTATAGCTTGAATGTTACATTCCTCGGTCTTAGCGTTTTCAAGGTATACATATTCTTTATGATTGTTCTGTTGATCAGTCTCTTCTCTTACTTCCTCGTAAAGGTCTTTGGTACTGTGGGTCTTGAGTCAAGTGCTGTTCTCGGCAGTCTCGTCAATAGCGAAGCAACTATAGCGTCTATAACATCCATTTTAGATAAAATAGAGGATGAGCTCACATGGAATAAACTATTGAGGTCTTCCACTCTAATCGTTATATCTACACTCCACGTCAGGTCTGCCATATTAGCTCTAGTTGCAGTATACACGTTCCTTAGTACCCAACTAGCGACGGAGCTAATACTACCTGTGCTAATAGCAACTTTACCTGCAATAGGCGTATTGACAGTGTTATCAATACGGCGTGGAAAAACTATGGGTCCAGGGAAATTCGTCTTGGAAAGCCCTCTTAACTGGGGTGGAGCGCTAAGGACGGCTATAGCATATTCGATTTTAACTCTCACAGTATATTTAGTATCAAGTACCTATAAAGAATTCTTGCCGCTAGTAGCTTTTCTAGGAGGCCTTGTAAACGCCACAGCAACTATCTTCTCATTGACAGCTTATGCATCATCCCTTCCACTGTCACTGGTTGCGAGTAGTTTACTCCTCTCAATAGCCTCTGCTACATTAAACAAGGTATTCTATTTGTCAGACAAGACTTACAGAACAGGAAGGTGGAAAATGGTATTTCTTACATCAATACTTATGAGTATACCGTTCTTCGCTGTTGCCCTATTTGAACTACTTCAATCTTAAGAATTCTTATATACTTGTTGATACACCGTTCAATCATATGTAAAGGGAGTTAGCGGTTTAGAGAGGAGTTGGATATGTCAAGTTCTGGCGTACTTGAAATAAACATTGGGCAAAAACCATTGGAGGAGTATCTTCTAGAAGCAGTAACTGCATATCAAAGCGGAATCGAGGCTATTGTAATAAAAGGAAGAGGATTCAATATATGCAAAGCTGTTGATCTCTACAATGATCTCCTTGAAAGACTAGGGGAGGACGCGTTCAGGGTTGAGAATGTGGAGATAGGAACTGAGAGAGTACGAGAGAAAGGCAGAACAGTCCCGAGGAGCATTATAGTCATAAAGCTAAAATCCGTTCCCCTCTAAGCAGAGCTGATGGTTTCACCTATCTCGCCTCTACCCATAGATTCTGTAATCAAACTCTCAACTTGAGCCTTCAGAGTTGTTAACGCATTATCGATATCCACAGAACCTTCGTATATCAAATCCATAACTCTCTCCATAACTCTACTAGCCTCCTCCGACAATAGCTGGTCGAAATTACCCATAACATAATTATAAGCTTCTACTCCCTGCTTGGTAGGTATCACAAACTTTCTCTTCTTACTCTCAATAACGTAGCCATGACGCTTGTTAGCATGTATAGCATTGGCATACGTGCTCGGTCTTCCTATACCTTTCTCCCTCATAAGCTTTATCAGATCACCGCTCTTATAGAGGGATACTGTACTTGACCTATACACTAAATACTCCTCAACATCCATTTTTTCACCAGGTTCAACATTCATAATCCATGCAAAGGTTACAGGCGGATCAGCGAGATCGTATCCGTGTTCCAGTACTCCAACAACTCCTTTAACCACACTCTCTAAACCATATGGAGCGTTGACCTTGGCCTCTCCCAGGAGTAGCTTGGCAGATTTCATCTGGCTAGCTATGAACCTCCTAAATATCATATCATATAGTTTCAAATGCCAGCTTGTAATCTTAACCTGTACCCTTAGGCTTCCATCTATGATTCTTCTTTTTACCTCCTCAGCATCCAAAGGTTGGGTAGGCCTTATTGCCTCGTGAGCTCCTCCCTCCCCCCAGGATCTGGGTGTCGCTAGGCTTTCCATGCCTTTCTTACGGAGATATTCTAATGCAACCCGTATACCTGTGCTAGATATTCTCGTACTATCCGTCCTATGATAGGTAATGAGGCCAGCTTCGAATAAGTTTTGAGCTAGGGACATGGTTGTCTCGGAGTTGAAACCGAGCTTTCTACTTGCATCAAACAATAGCGAGTCGGTTGAGTATGGAGGAGGCGGGGTTCTAATAATCTCCTCCATCTTCTTATCAGAGATAGTAACATACCCTACTCCATTCTTCCTGATCTCTCTGGCTAAACCCTTGTCATTCATGTAGAATACTATTTTGGCTCCATTAGCTAGTTTGACCATTACTCCGTAACCAAGATTCTTCTTCCATTCCTCATAGCGCTCAATAACCCATCCTAGAACAGGTGTTTGAACCCTACCAGCTCCAAACCATCTCTTCCCAAATCTATCCCATAGTCTTCTCGAGACAGAGAATCCTATCCATCTGTCCTCTATTCTCCTGTAAATCTGGGCTTTAACAAGCCTCATATCGATTTTCCTAGGACTCCTTATGGCTTCAATGACAGCTAGAGGAGTAACCTCATGGAACTCTCCTCTCCATATATTGCTATTATATGGTTTGAGGGTCAGGTAGACATCATATGCTATCTTCTCGCCCTCTGTATCTGGATCAGTCGCTACTATGATTTTGTCTACCTCTCTAGCAAGCTTAGTCAGCACATTTAGCCGTGTGCTACTATCAATAATAGCTTCAGTTTCACCACAGATAGGACACTTGTTCTCTATACTTGCAAATCTGTGGCCACACTTTAGGCATCGTTTGATTGTGCCATATATAGGCATAAAGCCTTTATCTGGAGACAGGCGGACACCGTGGAAACTATCCTTGTCATCTACAACTAGATCATATAAGTGTCCGAGAGTGCTTGTTATAGTGACAAGGTAAGCTTTACCTGTATTTGGATCCATTATTGAAGTCTCATAAACAGTAAGCCGGCCATATCTCCTCCTAGCAGGGCGTCCCCAGAACCAAGCTATCGTCCTAGCCTTGTTGGGGCTTTCAACTATGAATAGCAGTGTTTCTATATCAACCTTTTTGCCAATGCCTTTCCTGGATAACTCTATTTCTTCCAGGAGATCCTTCTTATCTAGTTCCCCATAGGGTTCAAGCTTGTTCTCGAAAACATAAAACTTTAGCCTATCTCCGAAAGCTTCTATTCTCTCTTTTACAGGGTCTATTACAACGCTTAACCCTTTAGTCATAACCATCTTATAAAGCCTACTGGCTCTACCGCTCGCCTGTAAATACGTGGGTATATCTGGGACGTCTATATAGAGGTTTCCACCTCTTTTAACCAGGACGTAGCTTGAGACACGTATTGAACCGCCTTCCTCTACTAGTGAGTCGTATGCTGTGGCTACATAAGCTCCCCACTCTCGAATAAGGTTCACAAGCTCCTCAACCAAACCTGTGGGGGTAATTTTCCCTTGAAGAGCCATCTGGATAACTTCATAGTTCCCTACTTTTTCTAGGAGCCAAGAAATCCGTTCTGCTGCCAGGCCAGCTTTCTTATCACCTCTATCTTGCAGCCCTGATAATAAGCTCACGAGCCTCTGAGGGCTCTTAACAGCATTCTCTATAGATATTCTTCTACCGGGAACTCCTATGAATACAGTATACCTTACTTTCTCAGGTAAATCCAGTCCCCTGACTATAACACCGTATCTCGAGGCCATACCGACTATTACATCAACCTCGCCCTGGGAAAGCTTGCGAACAGCCTTTCTGCTACCTGTTAGGGCTTGCTCGACGCTTACTCCCAAGCTTTTCAGGTGGCTGATCACCCTAACCGCTTCTTCTTTACCGTAGATTTGTGATACGAAAATTAATCCTCCAGCACCTAACTCGCTGACTACTTCCCCTAGTTCCTCATAAGCATTACCTGCTATAATGTATGAGTCAACTATGTCCCTCATATAATCGCTTCCTCCACCTACCTCAAAGCCTAGCAGCTCTTTGAATAGGAAATGTTTGAACCCTCTCGGTCTTCCCGTCGCGGTCGCTATTACGAGCTGACCTATAGGTCTGTCTCTAATGGATTCAGCCAAGGTTTTCTCTAAATCAACTACCTTAGCTTTTAGCTCTTCTATAATATTCTCCCGGCCATTCCTTAGCTCAGCAAAGAACTTCAACCTGGTTTTGACTAGTTTATACGCTATTTCTATGCCTTCAGGAGGGAAGCCTAAGAGGACAAGAACACGGTCTATATTCTTAGAGTTCCGGAGCAGGCTGTCGACATCGTCTATCATTACATAATCAAAATTCTTCTCGGAGAGAAGCCCATATCTTCTCTGGAGGAACCCTGTGGTTATAACGAGTATATCATATTCTCCGGATTCTATTCTAGAGAGAGCCTCATCTCTCTTCTTTTTACTCATACTTCCATAATAGTAAGCTATAGAGACATGCTCCCCAGAATTCTCAGCGATCTCTGCTAGCCTAGCAGCAACCTGGATAACGAGATTCTCTGTTGGGAGAACATAAAGTACACTACCTTCTCCCCCAGAAGCCTTATAAACTGCATAGGTCATGAGAAGAGTGCTCTTGCCAACTCCAGTAGGAGCTATTATAGCGAAACTCTGTCCGTTGAGAAGCCTCTTAGCCCAGCTACTCTGGGCACTCCATAAACTGCTAGCATTTGCCTTCTTGAAAAACTCTTGAAACCTCCCGTATTCCTTTTCCTGGATCCAAAGGAGGGAATACCTGCCGGTTACACCGTTCTTTCTTAAAGCCCTGTAAATCTCTCTAACTCCTCCCTCGACAGGATTAGGTAAGCATCTCTCACAAGGTAGGCCCTTCTCTAGTCTCTCCGCAGTAATAGGTCCACCACAGTTAGGACAGCCCTTGCTAAGTATCGGCATCAAACCTGTAAACCCGAGAAACGCTTAAGTAAAAGGTTTGTTTAATGATGAGCGGCTCGGTATTACCGGTATGAAAAACTAGTGGAAATGAATGAAATGGTTAAGGGGTTAATCTCTCCGGATCCCTAGGTAGAAGCCTAGCCTCCCTAATGTTCTGAAGGCCTAGAATCTGCTTTACAACTCTCTCCAATCCCGTCCCTGCACCGCCATGAGGAGGAGCACCATATTTGAACATTTCAACATACCATGACAAGCCTTCCGGGTTAATGCCCTTATTCTCAATCTGCTTCAGCAAACGCTTGTAACCGTGTTGCCTTTGACCACCTGTAGTCATTTCTAAACCTCTAAATATCAAGTCAAAGCTACATGTAGGAGTCTCAGGCTTTAACTCATCGCAATATTCTTCACTAGAGCTTCCCGCACATGTACATGGCATAGTGTAGAAGGGCCTCAGACCCCAGGGATAACGGGTGATGAAAACAGCATGATAACCATATTCCTTCTCAAGGAACTCGCCCAGAAGCCTTTCTCCCTCAGTATCTAAATCTTCCCCTGGAGGATACTTTTTCCCGTACTCCTTTTTCAATATACCCAGCACATCTTCCAGAGGCATACGCGGTATCTCTTTCACAGGCTCTAGGAGAGCATTTGGATAATATTTCTCTATGAGATCACCATACTTATGTAAAATCTCTGTAGTAGCGTTCTTCAAAAAAGCCTCAGCCACATCCATGATTTGATTGAAATCATTTATGAACCCCATCTCGTAATCCATGCTCGTATATTCCGTCAGATGCCTAGGTGTGTGATGGGGTTCAGCCCTAAAGACCGGTCCTATTTCGAAGACTCTTTCCAGACCAGAAATTACTCCAAGTTGCTTGTAAAGCTGGGGGCTTTGTGCTAGGAATGCCTCTCTTTTGAAATATATTACTGTGAAGACCTCTGCTCCTCCTTCGCTTGCAGCTCCCAAGATTTTTGGAGTGAATATTTCCGTGAAGCCCTTCTCCCTGAGGGTTTTCCTGAAAATATCTGCTACATCAGCCTGAATCTCGAATATCATCCTGATCTTATCATTCCTTAAATCCAAGTACCTATAATCCAGTCTTTTAGCGAGAATAGTCTTTTCCGGTTCTCTTATATCTATTGGTAGCGGTTCCGCCGCTGACAACATCACTAGCTCGCTTACAACAAGTTCCCGCCTGCCAGGAGCTTCATCACTCTCTTTCAAGACGCCTTTAGCCGCAATAGCGCTTTCTATACTTATTTTCTTAGCAAGCTTCCAAGCTTCTTGGGATACGTTCTCCCTTACGACGAGCTGAATTTTACCGGTTCCATCTCTCAGTACTACGAATACGAGTCTACCTATAACCCTTATATGCTCAGCCCACCCGGCGACAACGAGCTCCTTTCCTACTAATTTCCGGTCGGAGAACAGTTCAATAGCAGTCTTCCGCAAACGTAAATCAATAGGCAAAACTTCCACCCTTCACCTGATGCCTAGCTGGAAGAAATCCACACATGTCCTATATATAAACAATATCAGAAGATTATCCTACCTGGAGAGTCGTATGGTGAGGAAGCAGACTTCACATCGAACTAACAGTAATAGCTGTAAACTGAAGCCTGGATATACACTTGTTATTGCAGAGAAGCCTAAGGCTGCCAGCCGGATAGCATTAGCACTTAATGCCGGGAAGAAATGCTACTATGGTAGAGCCTCATATTATATAGATCAGTCCAGGCGTATTGTAATTGCTTCAGCTGCCGGACACTTATACGGTTTATACACTAAAAAGAGTGGGTATCCTGTTTTCACATACGAATGGATACCCATACATGAATATGAGAGAGGCACATATTATCTAAAGCCTTATTATAATTTGCTCTCGAGATTAACGAGAGACGCGGGACTATATGTAAATGCTTGCGACTACGACATAGAGGGAAGTGTCATCGGATATATGGTCATAGCCAAAATGGGTGACCCGAATAGAGCTAAACGAATGAAATACTCAACACTGACGCAAGCTGAACTAAGGGTAGCTTGGAGAAAACTTGTACCTCTAGATACGGATATGGTGGAAGCAGGCATTGCAAGACACGAAGTAGACTGGTTATGGGGAATCAATATAAGTAGAGCATTGATGGATCTAGCAAAAAGGACGACTGGACGCCGTATAATACTTAGTGCTGGCAGAGTTCAGAGCCCAACTCTAGTTAAAGCTTATCAAGATTGGATGGAGAGGAGGCTATACGTACCTGATCCCGTCTTCGAAGTCATTGTATTCCTAGAAAAAGACGGGGTGAAATTTAATGCTAAACTCATAGGTGACCCTGAAACTAGGAAGGAAGCATTAATGATAGCTGAACAAATCGGGCGAGACGGTAAGCTCCAGGTCTTATATGTGGAAAGGAAACCATATGAGAGAAAACCTCCTCCCCCGTTTAACCTCCCAGATCTACAGGCGGAAGCTTCGAGAATATACGGGTACAGTCCCAGTGAGACGCAGAAGCTAGCAGAGGATTTGTATTTAGCTGCTACAATAAGTTATCCGAGAACTAACAGCCAGAAACTACCAGCAACGATAGGATATAGAAACATTATAGGTAAGCTTGGATCGATATATAAGTACAAGGATTTCACAAAAAGCCTTCTCTCCAGGGATAAACTATACCCAAGGCAGGGGCCGAAAGAGGACCCAGCTCATCCAGCAATATATCCTACTGGCTATATATCAGGAGACCTCACACCAAGACACTATAGAATACATGATCTTATTGTGAGGCGATTCCTAGCAACATTCAGCGACAACGCTCTCCTAGTGAGAACGGATTCGACATTAACAGATATCCATGGTAGATATAAATTCCAAGCAACTGGTACGAGCGTCGTAAGGCCAGGCTGGATGGAAATATACATCTTTTCCAGACCGGAGGAGAAGCCTATACCGCCGCTATCTGTAGGTGAACTTGTTGATGTAATGGATGTGAAAATGAAAACGGTATGGCCCAAGCCTACTGATCCGCCCATCAGGAAGATTAACCTTGTTAAGTGGATGGAAAAAGTTGGAATAGGAACAGAGGCAACTAGAGCGAGGATAGTTGATACATTATACAGGAGAGGATATCTCAAGAGAGGAGGAATGGAAGACGAAGTGACTAATCTAGGTGTTGGTGTCGCGAGGCTTGTAATGAACGCCTTCCCCCAACTGTCCACGCCTGATCTTACGAGGAAGCTTGAAGAAGACTTAGAATCCATAAGAATTGAGAGGAATACTAGGAGTAAAGTTGTCCTCGAAACTAGGAGAATTATAACTAAACTGCTTGACTCCTATGAGGATCTACTGGAATCAGAAAAGGCTAATATTGTAGCGGAAGAGGCAGGACTAAGGATCCCTAAGATGAAATGCCGGTTATGTAACATGCCAGCTAAGACCGAGGTCAACGGTGTACCTTTATGTGACGTTCACTATGAGGCATACATAAAGCTCAAGAGAAGGCTTCCATCTCTCAAGTATCGGGTAGAATCTCCAGTTGATAGGTTGCTATCGAAAATCATTAGAGTCTCAGGGAGGTTTGTTGCTGACGTAGCGAAGGAAGCCCTCCGAGATAAAAAGCTTTATACCGAGCTTAGTGCTTGAAGCTAAGCAAACCCAGATACGGGATCTTGAATACCGAGCCGTGAATAGTTAGTACTACACCCTTAATCCTCCCATAGGATATACCTATACAACTACCCCACATTCTATCATACTGGTACTGATCTTCAATACCATTGTTATCCCCCCATACACGGTAATAGTAAACCCCATTATATCTACATGAACTGATTACTCTGTGAATAATATAGTTACCAGTCTTGCTCTTGTAGACAACTATATCACCAGGCTTTATTTCTTCAGGATTTTTGTGAATAAGCATAACCATATCGCCTGTTCTGAGGAGGGGGTACATACTGTATCCTCTTACAACCGCTATCGAAGTTTTTGTCCCCGTGAATACAGGTAGCCAGTAATTCATTGTCAACACTAGTACCAAGATAACTATTGTAGCGGCATAACCAGCTATCTCAACTCTGCTAGGCTTCTCCAATGTTCAACACCATAAACCAGATTATATAGAATAGATTAAACTACAAATTAAGGTGTTACCCTTTTGACTATTAGGGTAATGAGTAAGCTTGCTGGCATCCCTGTGGAGATCATGGAAATAAAGATTAACGCCAATCCCAACATTTGCAATTCAATAAATATCGACGAAGTTTCCCGTAGAATCACATCAAATTATCCCTCACCCCGAGATATAACTGGGGATCCCAGAGTCAGGGAGTATAGGAGAACATTATGGAGTTTCAAAATAGATCCGACGAAAACCAGGCCTAGTCCCGAGGCTCTTCTCCGGAGACTAGTTAGAGGAAAAGGGTTTCCCCTAGTTAATTGCGCTGTAGATATGGTCAACTTGGCAAGTATGGAGTATATCGTTTGTATAGGATTGTACGATAGAAGAAAACTCCCTTCCAAACATATCATCCTAAAAACCTCCTCTGGGTCACAGACATTCTATCTCCTCGGTGGAAATGAGAGGATACTACCGGTAGGAGTGCCGATAGTAGTCTCCGGTGATATAGTAATACACCAATACTCAAGTAGGGATTCCAGATTAACCTCTGTAGACTATTCTAGCGAATATCTAGTAGCTATAGCATATGGACACCTAGGAGATGACCCAGAATATCTAAAGGAATCGCTTAACAGGTTCAAGGAACTCATAGACATGTGCGGTTGCCTTAAAGAGTTATAATACTCTTAGAACATTTTAATGCCAAGCAGAGGTTGGGGTGAATGGATACTTTTGGGATCTATAAGATACTATATAAGGTAGCTGGCGAAGCTGCAGGCTTAGTTAGAGAGCGATTCTGGGATGATTCCTCTAGAGAAATGATTGCAGAAGACACTATGAAGATAGATTTGGAAAGCGAGCAGTATATAGTTGACTCTCTTAGAAGTGAGGGCATTTCAGGCAAATTCATAGCTGAAGAAACCGGAGTAACCGAATACCAGGGCAGCTATAAGATTATCATAGATCCCCTGGATGGAAGCAGAAATTACAAAAGAGGAATCCCTTGGTTTAGTATAAGTATAGCCGTTGCTCCCAAAGAAGGCTCCCTGAAAGACGTTATAGCCGGAATCGTCTATCCACCTCTGGGAATTGAACCGTTAGGATTCGCTAAAGGCCTAGGATGCTATAGAGGATTAGTGGAGACTAAGGCGAAAAAGGGGTCAGAATATGTTTTTGTATATGTAGATAACCCTGAAGCATACAGATTGATGGGAGAGGGCTTCTCGAAACTTAAAGGTAAAGTTGTCAGAAGCATGGGAAGTGCTGCTCTAGAAATCGGTCTGACAGGAATAGGAGTAGGATATGCTTTCATAGATTTACGGGCCAAGTTGCGTGTAGTAGATGTAGCTGCAGCAAGTGGAATAGTATGGGAGTGCGGCGGGACTATTCATATGCTACCGGGAGTAGAGCTTGATGCTCCTCTGAGAAACATCGAACGTTTCAAAATGGTTAACGCTAGCCTAGAAAAGGAATTTGTCGAGTACTGGGATACTATAGGAGGTAAAGAACTGCAATAATATCTATATAATGTTTTAACTATTTAATATATAAAACAAACGTACTAAATATATAATAACTCTATCAGCTATTTTTCTTTAATAGATAAAAGCAATATAAATAGGTGATTGTTCGTGGAACGTAAAATAGGAATTATCTCAGTTATCCTGCTATTTATGCTGGTAATCCAACCGCTAATAGTGTACCAGTCATCAGCTGATACAAACACCAACCACATCATAATAAAGGCAGAGATGAATGACAAGCAGACAGTCCTTCACATAGACTCAAAACTCTACGGTGAAAACGCGAAGAAACTCGCTTCACATAACAACCTCGCAGGAATGAGTAGATCATATGAACTCAACATATTCTACAATTCGACGACAGTCCATCTAAACGGAACCATACAGGTGTTAAAGAATATAACATCAATATCCCAAGGCATACAAACATCAGGGCCAACGGGGCAAGGAATGAGATTTGGCAGTGTTGAAAATCTAACAATAGGAGTAAAGGCCCATCTCGAGTACATACCGCAAACTAATATGACTGATATAAACTACCAAGGACAAGCAAAATTCGACGTTAAATCCAATCAAACAGGAGGCCATTACATAGTAGGATTTACCGGAAAAGAAGCCAGGAATACCACCTTAGTAATTAATAATGTTAACCTAGCCATAAACCACTCCTTCCAAATGACAGCTAATATGTCAGTACCGGAAGCAGGCGGCATGGGGGGATCATCCATACCTTCGACGGGAACGACAGTAACAGCTCATACGTATGTTTATATTTATAGAAATACACTGATAGTCAATAACAGTAGCAATAGCCGCACCCACATAAAAATAATAACTGACGACTCAGCTGACTGGTTTGTTGTTCAAGGTATAGCTTTGATGATGAAGTATCAAGGAGCGAATGTAACAATGCCACCGATGGGTCAGTTACCTATAGTTGGACGGCAAAACGTTACAGTGATTATAGATATGAGTAAATCAGCTCAATTGAACTTCCATATGATCAATGCCACTGAACTAAACATACTGAACGAGACGCATCCTGGCCCATTTACTGCTGATGCCGTTATAAATGTCTCAGAAGACTCTACCGGGTATCTAGTTAAAATCGATGTTAACGGGAAGGGAGACTTCAGTAATGGTGTTCTTTACCCGCAATTCGGTGTAGACGCCACGTATATGAATGTCCATGCAGAGGGATCTAGAGTTCATGGATCAATAGAGCAAGTAATTGTTGGAAATGTTAAACTAAAGCAGGAGGATCCCGGATTAGTCTTCCTAGGAGTAAAACATGCTATGATGAAGTCCTACGCGGAAGTAGGCTACAATGGTACCGTTGAGTATTCATTTAAGTCGGATACTGATAATATGAAATTCCTACTAGATAATAATGAATACACTCAAATAACATTTACATCAGAAAACGCTACCAAGCTACCAGAGCTCAAGTTAAAGTACAATGGAACAGTTATAGGCGGGGCAAACGGTATTTTAGAATTAGTTGTCCTTCAGCACATACCGAAAGCATCAGTGATAATTCCATCAGTAAAGAACATGAGCAAAGTAGTAATTAGAGCAGGAGAATCCGATTCGCTGGTAATACATCCTAAAGGAGGCATTCACGCAGCTAAAGAAGTATTAGTTAATATAACAATTGCCGGTAAACACCAAGTATTAATGCAGCTGGAACCGGGAACAGATGTTTCTGGCGATATAAACATAACTGTAATAAATAATCCGGGAGAAATACAAGGTGTACCAGAAGGCTATGGACTTGCTGGTCCAGCATATAATGTTAATGCGAACGTGCAGGGTAAAGTAATGCTTGGAATAAAGGTTGACAAAGGTGATCTCAACTCAGTACTTATCCTATGGGTGCATGGATCAGGGTCAAACAAGAAGGTAGAAATACTTCATCCGGTAAAAACTGATGAACAATCAAGAATGGTGTTCGTACTAGTGCCTGGATTCAGCACATTTATACCAATAATGCCTATGACCGCAACGACCTCGACATCTTCTCCGCAGCCTACTGAGTCTACAGGAACAGAGACCTCGACAAGTATCTCGACTCAAACCAGTACCCAGACCTCGACATGTTCAACATGTACTTCAACAAGTTCTCCTATTCAAACCGGATCTTCAAGCACTACAGGAACCTCAGGAGCGAAGTCTAACACTGGAGTAATCGCTGGAGTTATACTAGTAATAATAATTTTAGCATTCGCTGGCTACTACCTAGCTAAGCGCTAGCTCTTTCACCATGACCAATGCATCCATACCATCTCTGTAATATTTTTTCTTTACGCCATTAATCTTATATATGTTCTCCTTGTAGAACCTAATTGCATTGTAATTATCCGCCCTAACTTCGAGGTAAAAAGTTATTGCACCTAATGATTTTAGCTCAGCTTCAAGCCTGGACAAGAGAAGAGCCCCGACTCTTTTTCTCCTATAATCTTTTCTGACTGCAATGTTCAATACATGGCCGAATCCTCCTTTCTCAACAATGCCTATGGCATAACCGATGATTTCGCTGGCATCGTAAACCAGGAATCTCGCTGTGTCTAGATGTAAGAAGAAGCCTAGGGCGATGGGATGCCACGCGTCGTCCCCAAAAACTTCTAATTCTATCCTGTAAATTTCCGGCAAATCCTTGTTTGTAGCTCTTCTTATCCTGGTGTTCCCAATCATTGTTATCATCTAGTGCTCTAATTATAATTAGACTTAATGTATCATTAATTACCGTCGGACTATGGTGTGCTAGGGTTGCAGGTGGAGCAACTGAATAAGAAAGGGCGGAGTGTTAGGTTAAAGCTAGAGTCTGAGGAGGATCTATGGATACTTAGAACATTACTGAGAGGCGGAGATATAGTTACGGCGAAGACTACTAGGGACGTCAAAGTGTCTGAGACAGGTGAGGCTGAAAGGAGGCCTATGATACTAACAGTCAAAGTGAGAGGGGTAGAGTTCCAGCCTTTCTCAGGTAGCCTAAGGGTTAAGGGGGTGATTATAGAAGGTCCTGAAAGGTACGGTCTGAGAGGATCATGGCATTCGTTTAACTTTAAACCTGGTATGGAGCTCGAGGTTGAGAAACCTAATGGTTGGAGTAGGAGGGATCTTGAGAGGGCTTCTAAAAAAACGTATGGAGGCAAGGCTATTGTAGCTGCCGTGGATTATGACGAGTATGCTATAGGTCTTGTTAGTGTTCAAGGCATTAAGATTCTAGAGGAGTCTGAAATATATTTACCTGGTAAGGATGATCCTAGTAGAGATCAGGTTTTGGAGAAAGAACTGGCTGCCTTGGCTCGTAGAATAGTAGAGCATACTCCGCGATATAATGCGGATGCTATTGTTTTGGTCGGCCCAGGGTTCTTGAAGGAAATGTTAGCAGGACGTGTAAGGGAACTTGTTCCAGGTAAGAAGGTGTTAGTGGATAATACTAGTATGGGCGGTGTTAAGGGTGTGGAGGAGGCTTTGAAGAGGGATAGAATAGCAGAGGCTCTCGGGGAGGTTGAAGCGGTTAGAGCTGAAGGGATTATTGAGGAATTTAACAGGTTACTCGTCAAGGACCACGATCTCATCGCCTATACACCTGCTGATGTCTCTCGAGTATCCCGTATTGGAGCTGTCAAGAAACTCGTTATAGTTGACGAACTGCTCTATTCTCCAGAGGATACTACTAGAATGCTTGTAGAAGAGATCTTGGAGAATGCAGAGAAATACAGGGCTGATGTTATAATAGTACCTGCCAAATCACCCGTTGCCCGCAGACTACTGCCTCTCGGAGGTGTGATTGCTATACTTAGATATAGGATTACCGGAGACGCTAGATTAAGTACCGATAAGGGTTAAACTGGTAAGTACTCCCTTTAAACTCCTCATCTTTGTTATGATCTTGTCTATTTCCCTCAAAGAAGAAGCCTTCACCTTAACTACAACGTCAAACTGACCATAAGTCACCCTGACATCTTCGACGTTATCCTTAAATTCCTTTTTTACGGCCTCCGCGACCTCGTGTTCCTTTGCCACTTCAGTGTTTATTAGAACATACGCGATTATCTGTTCCTCCAACTTTTTTCCCACCAATTTCCCTTTAATTAATTTAATTTAACAATAAAAGGTTACTTTCACGGGATTGATTAATATTCTACTCTAATACGTATACAATCCCCGGGGTGCTGTCTGAATGGTAGAGCTTAAGCCTAGGATCAAGGAGAAACGCTGGGATATAAAGAGAGAGAAGGAGATCATTGATAAATGGAAGGAGGAGAAGATTTACACGTACACAATGAACTCGAAGGACACCAGGCCACTCCTGGTGATAGATACTCCTCCTCCATATCCAAGTGGTAAATGGCATGTCGCCGGTGCAGCTCACTATTCCCAGATTGACATGATAGCCAGGTACTTTAGACTCAAGGGATACAACGTTGTATTCCCATTCTATGCAGATAGGAATGGTCTCCCTGTCGAAGTCAAAGTCGAGAAAACCTACAATGTGAATGCACACAAAATGGCTTCGACCCCTGAAGGGAGGAGGAAATTCATCCAACTCTGTAGCAGTTTCCTAGACGAAGTGGAAAGCGAGCTTATAACTATAATGGAGAGAATGGGTTGTAGCCATACGTATTGGAAGAATGGGACTGATAGTGTGAAATATAGAACAATGACTCAGGCAACGTTCATAGAGCTATGGAAGAAGGGGATGATTTATGAGGATGAGAGACCTGTCAGATGGTGCCCCAGGTGTAAGACCACTCTAGCTGAAGCAGAAGTCGAGTATGAGGAGAGGAAAGGCTATCTATACACTGTAATCTATACGCTAAAAGAGACAGGTGAACCTCTATACGTTTCGACTACTAGACCTGAACTCATAGCCGCATGCAGAGCTCTAGCATTTAACCCAGAAGACGAGAGATACAGGCATTTGGAGGGGAAGACGGCTCTAGCTCCTATCTATGGGCATGAACTAAAGATCCTCTCTCACCCACAGGTCGATCAAACCTACGGTACAGGTCTGATGATGATATGTAGCTATGGTGATGAAGACGATGTTAGAATGTTCAAGGAATTGGGATTAGAACCCAGGGTTATAGTCAATGAGGATGGAAGGCTAACAGAAGAGGCTGGGCCTTTAGCGGGTCTTAAGGTAGATAAGGCTAGGGAAAGGATCGTTGAATTATTAGAAAGGGAAGGATTACTACGTGATAAAAAGGAGATAACCCACAAGGTACCTACTTGCTGGAGATGCCATACCCCCATACAGATCATCCATAGAAGGGAGTATTTCCTGAAGCAAATGGAGTTCCTCCCAGAGCTAAGAAAGCTGATTGATAAAATAGAATTCAAACCACCTATACATAAAAGGAAGCTCCTCGATTGGATGGATAGTATAACAATGGACTGGCCAATATCTAGAGACAGATATTATGGTACTGAGATACCAGTATGGCATTGCACTAGTTGTGGTGCAAAAATAATCCCAGAGCCGGGGAAATATTATAGACCCTGGATAGATGAACCACCCTTTGACAAATGTCCTGTATGTGGCGCTTCTAAAGATAAACTTGTAGGTGAGAAGAAGACATTTGATACCTGGTTTGATAGTAGCGCATCAATGCTATATGTTACACAATGGTTCTATAACAAAGGTTTCTATGAGAGAGCTAAAGAAAATACCTTACGCCCTCAGGGATACGAGATCATTAGGACATGGCTATACTATAGCCTGCTAAGAGTATACCAGTTAACTGGTAGACCGTCATTCAAGTTGATTAGAATATCAGGTATGGGATTGGATCAGAAGGGTAGAGCAATGCATAAGAGCCTCGGAAATGTTGTAGACCCCGAGCCCATCCTTGGCCAAGAAGGAGCTGATGCTTTCAGATACTGGGCAGCTGCCTCAGCTAAACTAGGGTATGACTATAGATTCAATCCCGACGTGATTAGGACAGGTAAACTATTTGCAACTAAACTCTGGAACATAGCTAGGTTCATAAGTAGCTTCCCAGTACCCGGGGATAGCTACGAATTATCTAATCTAGACAAAGCATTCTTAGGCTTACTGGATGAGTATTTGGAGAGGATAGATGGAGGGTATAGTAATCTAGATGTATTTGACCCTATCCATCTAATATACGAGTTCACATGGAATTTCTTCGCAAGCCACTACTTGGAACTATCCAAGAAAACTGCCTATAATAGAGATGGAAACTATTCCGAGGAAGTGCAGAGAGGTACATGGTATGCTCTCCACCAGATTCTCCGACGAATACTAATAATTCTCTCACCAATTATGCCGGTTGTAACTGACGCTATTTACAGAGAACTCTATGGTGGGAGTGTACATAAACAGTTATGGCCTGAGAAGGTAGGATACGAGGAACTTGCAGATCTGGCAAGGAGCATAGTAAAGATAAACAATGCTATCTGGGGTGAGAAGAGAAAGCTGGGCTTGAAGCTGGTTGACAGTCTACCTGGAAAGCTATGTTTAGCTATTGAAGCCCCTAGCGATATATTAAGTATAATGGAGGAGTTCCACAAAGCACGAATAACGGTTAATACAGATTGCGATGGTATAGAAATAGCTCCTGGGATAAAATTACTTGACTAACCTATTTTGAATCCTGCTGCGAAACCTGCTAGGAAGCTTGCTGCAAAGGGGATGTTCATAATTACATACGTCTTCATGCTAACTCCAGCTCCAGCAATGTGGCCTGCAGCTCCTTCTATCTTATCTTTTAGCGCATCATAGTTAACCGATATTATTCCCTGGTTTGCCAGGTAGAGAAGGCCTAGTGTGAATAGTCCTAGGATTATGAGTAACAGTTTCATCACCTTTTTTACAGCGAAGCCTGTGGCAAAACCCAGTATAAACCCTCCTCCAGCTTGAAACGCCAAGTTCATCCAAATATCACTGTTCGAGGTATCCACTGACTTCACCCCTATGGTTTAACTACTAGTTTCCCCGATTAAGAATAAAAAGGGTGTGGAACCTTGGTTGAGCGTGTTTGTCTAAAGGTATATGTAGAGGGGAGAGTTCAAGGGGTTTTCTTTAGAGCTAATACGCAGGCAATTGCTAAGCAGTTAGGTGTAAATGGTTGGGTAAAGAATCTTACAGATGGACGTGTTGAAATGCATTTAGAAGGGACATACTCTAGTGTCGGGAGCCTAGTGGCTTGGGCGTTGAAGGGTCCTAGGCATGCTAGGGTGGATAGATTGATTGCTGTCAGAGTGGAATGTAAGGATTACGCTGTATTCGATATTATGTACTAATACAGGATTGGGGTCAGTAGCGCCGACCATGCTCATAGGCTATATTTGGGCCTCACGCCGTGGTCTATCTCCATTCCCCATACCGTATATTTACACTAGAACTTGGAATATTAAATCACAGAGAGCTATTGGCGGGTCAGTGAGAGAGCCAGAGATCATCCCCTCTAGCAGGGTCGCCCGGTTTGCTAGTCCTCATCCCCGCTACCTTCTCTTTAATCAATTCTAGTAATCTTTCAACTATATACTCGGAAGGGTCTGTTCTCGTAGCATGGTAGAAACCCCTCCATAGTGGTGCACTATTGACTTCAAGTACTAAATACGATCCATTGTTAACATCCTCGGCAATATCTACTCCAGCAAATTCTAATCCAAGGATTCTAGTTGCCCTCAAAGCTAGCTCCTCTAGTTCTCCGTTTAACTCGGCTTTAACAGGCTTTGCTCCCCTCGCTATATTTGTTTTCCATCCCATTGAGACGCGGTACATACCTCCAAGGATCTTACCGCCAACAACGAAAACCCTAATATCTCTACCCGGCTTCTCAATATATCTTTGAATGTATATTGGTTGACCACTCCTGAGAACAGTTGATAAATCATAGAATGCTCTATCCTCATCGTCTATAAGCATAACACCACGGCCCAAGCTTCCTATTACGGGTTTGATTATCGCTTTACCCCATTTGGATAGGTATCTCAGAGCAGTTGACACACTCCAAGTCATAATAGTTTCTGGTGTGGGAAGGCCTCCCTCGGATAAATATAGTAGCTGGGTTATTTTGTCTCTTGATAAAAGAAGACTTTCAAACGGGTTTATCACAACAGTGCCAGAGAGTTCCAGGCTTTTAATTAAACCTAACTTACCAACAGCTTCTTCTGCAGTGTTAATGTCTCCGAGACCCTTCACTATAGCTCCATCTAGCTTCACCTGCTCGTCTTCTGCAATAGCCAAACCTCCCTCAAGACTATAAGGCACAGAGGTAACCCTGAGGTAATATGGAGTATGGCCTTTCTCTATTATTCTCCTGAATAATTGTCTGACACTCCAAACCATATGCGGTGTATCATGGATTACCGCAATTCTAAACGTCAAACTCGATCCACCAGGGCTCACAGCATGTTTGTATTATATTATCCCAGGGATATTATAATGAGAAGAGGGATTAAGGCTAACGGGGTAGCAGGGACATGAATACTTGTATAGCCAATGCTATCATTGCAGGGATTATAGGGGCAGTACTATACGTTCTCCTAGTCAGACCATATATAAGATGGGCACATAGACATGGGAGAGTCGGTAAGGATATGCATAAACCTCAGCATCCGCCAGTAGCTGAATCTGGCGGAGTAATATTCTTTATCTCAGCGTTAGCAATAGAATCGACACTATACCTTCAAGGCGCATTTAACCTTAACCAGTTATACACTATGTTATTAGTGACAATTATAGCTGGCATCATAGGAATTATAGATGATGAACTCGTCCTCTCGCCAAGTGGAAAAGTCCTAGGCGGCTTAGTACTAGGGGCTCCCTTCATATTATTCAACACCTATGACCCCCACCTAGCTATACCCTTAATCGGTTCGGCAAGGTTTACAATACTTTACCCTGTCGCAATCCCTATAGCAATGACGGTATTCGCGAATGCGGCAAACATGAGCGATACTCATAATGGAGTTCTTCACATAACATCTATATTTATATATCTAACTGCAATTACCTCCGGGTACATACTATGGATGCATGGAGGTACACCCAACGCTGTTATTTTAGGAATCTCCTTCCTCCTATTACACCTTGTAGCTTTACACTACAATTTTTTCCCCGCCAAAGTCTTCAATGGTGATATAGGAAGTCTCACAGTGGGCACACTGGTAGGATTAGTAGCAATACTTGGGAAGGTTGAGTTGGCAATCATACTTGCAATGATGCCCTGGGTTATAAATGGGTATGGTAACATAGCAAGCCTCCGGGGCTTCAGAGGGCGACACCAGTTACGTAAGAGACCGGTTGTTGTAGAGGGATGGGAAATAAAGGGGAGTAGTGAAAAAAGCGTACCCATAACTCTAGTACGGCTCTTAACGAGTGATCACTCACTAACGGAACCTGAAGTGATCGCCGCCTATATAATATTGTCTGCACTAGCTTCCACTCTCTCCTTGATTATAGCTCTCTTTACTTATACAATGTAACAATATTTAGTAGAGTTTACAAGTAGAAAATATTCAACATGGGGATTGTTTTGAACAAAAAATTAGCAGTTCTAGCGGGAACGGGAGACATATCACTTTGCTATGCCCAAGGTATATCAGAAACTTTAGGCCTGGAAATATACCAAGTTGATACCAAAGTCTTCCCCGACGGTGAAAGCTATATACGACTACCTGAAATAAGCAATGAAAACATTGTTCTCATCCAGAACCTAGAGCCTCCGCAGGACAAGCGAATATGGGAAATGCTCCTTACACTTGATAAGCTGCGAAGCACAGGGTACCACGTAATTCTAGTTGCACCATATCTAGCCTATAGCAGGCAGGATAAAGAATTCCTAAAGGGAGAAGCCATCAGCATCGCCCTTCTGCTCAGACTTATAAGGAGCCTAGGGGCAGACGAATTCTATACTATCGAAGTACACCAGATGAATAGCTTGAAATTCTTTACCGGTAGAGCAATTAGCCTAGACCCCTACCCATATATGGCCGGAGTCCTCTCTGACAAACTTCCTCATCCAAGCGAAGTCCTAGTATTATCTCCGGATTTAGGGGCTATAGATAGAGCTAGGAGATTCGCTGACGCCTTTGGATCAGAGTTCGATTACATAGTCAAGAGACGGGATCGGATTACTGGAGAGATATACATGGAACCTAAGAGTATTCCTGTCAGAAATAGGAGTGTCGTAATAGTGGATGATATAATATCAACTGGAGGTACAATGGCGAAGGCTGCAAAAATGCTTCTAGAACAGGGGGCAAACAATGTCTATGCTGTCGCTGCACATGGACTCTTTGTTGGAAATGCTGTAGATAAATTGAAATCCAATGGTATCAAAAGCATATTTGTTGGAGACACTCTTCCAGACAAAGAGGGTGTCAAACAGGTGCAATTATATCCGATTGTTTCCCGGGAGTTTAAATGGGCTAAAGAATCATTGTAGCGGTTTTCTCGCAACCACTACACCTCTAACTAACCGCCTATGAACATGCATTTCAAAATACCCAGCTACCTCGAATCCAACTTCCTCAGCTAATTGCCTTGGTTTAACCTCAATGGGTGAAGCAAAGACAAGGTATCCGCCGGGAGCTATCACTCTCAGTGCCTCGGCAAGAAACTCTTTAACAATAATCCTCCTAGAAACTCCTCCTGTAGAAGTAGTTCTCCCATATGGCGGATCAGTTGCTATTCTCTCTATAGACTCGCTTCTCAGCGGAAGATCGCTGGAATTACCATAATAGAAAATGGGGGAAGAATGCTTGGATAGATAAGCATTGAGATTAGTGACTGCCCCTTTCATCATTTGGTAATCTATATCGCCGCAGATAACTGGGTCATATCCTATAAGTCCTGCTTCTATTGCGAAACCTCCTACACCGCAGAATGGATCAATATAGGAAAGATTCTTCCTGGGACGGGACAAGTTGACGATTACCCTGGATAGTATTGGGTCAAGTGTTCCCGGCCTGAATACCGGCCTTCTCCTTGGAAGCCTATTCAAGAATCCAGTATAGTCTTTCTTTGCTATCCTGATACCAATATGAATAAATCCAGGGTAATGGTCTATCTTCAATATACTTCCTTCCTTAGAGAACTTAGACTCTTTATTAGCTAATACCACCATTCTAATTATCTCAATCGAATGAGGGTTCCACTCTGGTTTCAAGTGTTTCTCATATACTATCCAGTATTCGCCATTGGGAAGCTTGTTTTTAGTTATGTAATCCCTGAAAAGCTTAGGGTCCTCTGGAGCAGTTATCACACTGTATCCTGCTTCCCTTATGTAACCGCTTTCATCAACGATATGCTTTATGACGTCGGGAGGAGTATCAGTGTCTATTATTGCTAGGGATTCCAATCTATATAGTAAGCTTGTCTCTCCCCCCCAAGACTCTAGTAGAGAGGTAAGTTCTCCGTAGGGGAGCGTGGGATGCTCTCCTGACAATAGAGCATAATATAATGTATATTTAGGTGTATATAGTCCTTGCAAGGTCTTCCGCTTCACTCCTCGTCATCCGGTAGTATGGTTCTTTTAACCCTTCTTTACTAATGTATTCTGCAATTAGTCTAGTTATTGATTGGATGGTGCAAATCAGTATACCAGCAGTATTCCCGGTTTCAGGTTCAATTAGATCTTCTAGGAAGAGAGGGTTAGACTTTTTCATAAGAACAGACAGGAATTTTCTAGGAAGCTTGTCTCTCGGGTATAATATAACGGGGGTTTCATAATCCTTAAGGCTGAATACAGTTGCATGCATAAACTGTTCGAGGCGTTCAGATCTCGATGGCCACCCTAGATCCTCGTGTGCTTTGAGCATTGCGAAATATGCTACGCCATAACTCCATGTCTCACCTATAAAGAAAGGCGTGGCCATAGTAATATTCTTTGGACGGCATTGCGAATTGTAAGCAGGTTTCTCATCAACTCCTAGGAGGCCTGCTATTGCTGCAGTCATACTAACATAACTTCCGAAACCGCTCCCCAGAATGTAGGATGGGTGAACGACTTCTACTATTTTGTCACCCAACTTGGCCAATGGGGATTCCAAGTTACCTGTGACAACAATTATCTTCGAACCATTGTGCTTGTGAATAGATACTGAGTTAACTAGACTTCTAGTCTTCCCTCCTAGGGAGACTGCTATAACAGTAATTCCACTACCCTTAGGGTAATTGGATAATTCTCTTGGATCTACCGTCTCACCTTCGTATCCTGATAATGCTACTCCGGTTAACGATGCAGCATAACTGTCTCCGGCGCCAGAAACAAGTATTCTCCTACCATCTAATACGCTTTCCAAGTTGTCAAGCTGTCTAGAATAAATCACCTGGTATAACTCGGCTTCCTCTTTTAATTTCTCAGCAAACTCCGTCAATATAGGGTCCCAACTTGAATATACTGAGTAAGCTTGGTTTTTAGATTTGAGCATCCTTCGGGGGCTCTGCTGGACTAGGAGTCTTCACAGTTTCAGACTCTGTTCCGGGTTCACATCATCACAGCCCCATATACTACTAGTACTAATATATGGCGTATAAACAACCTCATCGTTTACAACATGTTAAGCCTACTTAAATTTATCTCAAGCCAAGCCGGCTGGTCCTGTTATATAAAAACCTTGTTGAAAACTTGGTTTGAAGGAGGTGTCGATGGATATTGAGTACATCAATAAACCCCCCAGGTGCAGTAGGGTTTCCCCTACGTGAGTGGACTCACATAGAGCCGGGGGCTAGGGATCTAGCTGGTGACTTTGTAGCCCATCTTGCAACAGTCTTCGTTTTAGATTATCCGGAGGATATTAGGGAGCTAGTTAATGCTGGTAGGGTTCTTGATGAGATGCTGTTGAGGGTACCGTTATACAACTATGATAGAGTGAAGGATTATTTCAACCGGCCTCTTCTAGATATATTCGAATTAGCGGAATGTGTAGGTTTAGATGGGATAGAGGAAATTCTAGCTTGGAGCCTCTCTACTCTAGAGGGAGGAACACTTGAACCAGAACCTTCCACAAGTCTGGTCAAGATATTTGGTGGCTGCGTAGGCTGGAATAGTGAGCCAAGTGACCCTCTGGACCTGGCTAGCCTGGTATTCCTTTCGACTATAGCAGTCTACAATAAAACGCTAAATAATACCGGTGAATAAACATATAATCACCCCGGCTCTCCAATCACTTAAACGGTGCTATTTTTGCCCAGGTCGGGCCTTTTCAGGAATAGGATAGAAATATATGTTGCAAGGCTTGCAGCTGAACTAGTTCCATGCAGCGAGTTCGATACACCCGTTCTTCCAAGAAACATAGTATATGCCATTAGGAATATAGGCCGATTACTCTCGAAGAGAGATGGCAATGGTAAGTATATGTGTGCACTCTGTGGGAAAGGTGGTTTCACGAAGAGAGGACTATATCTTCATCTTATTAGAATGCACGGCGATGAAATAAGAGATCTTGTATCGCGAGAAGGTGAAAGAATACTCTCTAAGAAACAGGTTTACATTGAGTGAGCGTCCTCCTACCCTTTTCTGTATCAAGTATAACAAGTAATGCATCCTCTGGAGCCTCGCAGAATCCCTCGAACACGTATACTTCCTTTGACGCTACGTCAATCCACTTTATATCCTTGTCCTCTACCTGGAACTTACCACTATCGGTCTCCTTCTTACGGACGACCCCTATCCTTATCAGCTTACTCGGACTAGGGAACAGCACTTCATCCCAGTCATAATTAGGTCGATCACCATGGGTTACAACAAGCCCTGGAGCCTCAACAGCTACTTCAACATACCCGAGATCTCTTAGCTCTTTATCCTTTGATACCCTAGTGGCATAGCTCAGTAAAGCATCTAAAGGTCCCTGCCTACTACGGAGTTTTTTCTCTTTCCAGTCCTCCTTAACTCGCTTTAAGACACCAAGCTTTATTCCTTTAACCTTAAGGATATCTGGGGAATAGCCGGAAACATTATAGATTATCGTTTTCTTCGCCAATTCTGCCAACCCGACAGACAAGATATAATGTTGGGCATATTAATAAGATAGTATAATTATCTATATTTAACTTGGGTGAAAAGTAGTGGAATCTAAGCCTCCTACATTAAATCTTACACCGGAAGTTCACTCAATAGAAGGAGAAACAAGTTTTGCATATCTGTCAAAGGCTAGGGAAGTACACGAGAAAAAAGGCATACCTATATATAGTTTTGGTATAGGTCAGCCGGACTTCCCTACTCCGAAACATATAGTTGAGGCAGCCAAGAAAGCGTTAGACGAGGGCTTCACAGGATACACTGAAACAGCAGGTATCCCTGAGCTAAGGCAAGCGATATCCGATTATTTAAATGGGAGGTATCATGGGGAGGTCTCGCCTGATGAAATTGTGGTTACACCTGGCGCTAAAAACGCTATCTACCTTACACTTGCTTCATATATAACAGAAGGAGATGAAGTAATAATCGTAGAGCCCAGCTACTATGCTTACGCGATGGTCGTGAAGATGAGGAGAGGAAAACCCGTCTTTGCCGCTGCTGACTTCGTACCTGGAAAAGGATTTGTGGTTAACACGGATAAGATACTGGATAAAATAACAAGCAAAACAAAAGCAATAGTGATAAACAATCCCCATAACCCTACTGGAAGCATATTTTCGCCGAGTCAGATAAACGGTCTCGTGGAAATAGCTAAGGAAAAAGGCATTCTCCTCGTATCTGACGAGATATACGATAACTTTGTGTTCCACGGGCAATTCAAGAGCCTCCTAGAATATGAAGACTGGCGTGACAATAGCATCGTTATCAATGGTTTCTCCAAGACCTTCTCTATGACAGGATGGAGATTAGGCTATTTGGTGGCAAGAAAAGAAGCTATCCCGAGGCTCACTAGTCTAGCAGTAACGATGTATAGCTGTGCTACGAGTTTTGCACAAAAAGCTGGTGCTGTCGCTCTGAGAGGCGACTGGACTCCTGTTAGAGAAATGATCCAAGAGTTTAAGGAGCGAGCTAAACTCCTTCACAGCGAACTCTCAAAAATACCTGGATTTGAAAACTATCTTCCAGAAGGCGCTTTCTACCTATACCCTAGAGTGGAAAATCTGCTCAAAATGGTTAACATGAATACGGAGCAATTCGTAAACTACCTTCTAGAAGAGAAAGGAGTGGTAGTATTACCGGGAGCATCATTTCCAGATAAGGCAGGAATTAACCACATAAGATTCAGTTTCGCGACAAGCAGAGATGTGATAAAGAAGGGAACAGAGCTGATCAAGGAAGCCGTAGAGGAACTATTGAATAAGTAATAACCTGCTCCAACCTTAGCCTAAGACCTTGGGGGATTTCGTATTGTTTTTAATTCCATTAATTCTCTCACTAGCTCGCTTGGAAGGGTAAAATAGTATAGCTAAGATTGAAAGTGAAATAGTATAAATACCAGCAGTCAATCTCAATGGAAGCTCCAGATTAATATCGAATAAATATCCTCCTACCATCCTGCCGAAACCAGCTGGAAGAGTCCATGAGAGGCTCATTAAGCTACTTGCTACTCCCCTTTTCTCGAAAGGCACTAGGCTCAAGGAGAATGACTGGAACAATGGATTCGCTACATTCATAAGTATACTTCTAGTTATAAAGAAGCTACTAGCCAGAGTATAGTTATTCGTTAAAGTGATCAAGACGAGTAAAGGTATACTAGAGTACGATACCACCAGGTAAAGCTTCAAAGGACCACCGACTCTGTCTGATATATGTGGCATAGCGACCATTATGAACGCCATTATTAACTGTTGAACACCGAAGACGCTTCCAAGGAGCCCGCTGTTAACATTGTACTTCACGGTAAAATAATAGTCTATATTATGGATGCTCATAGCTGCGGCAAACCCTATCAAAGCATTCACTATAGCAATCCACCAAAATGCTCCTAAACCATGGAAACCTGAGAAGAAGCCTTTCCCCCCACCTTCTAACCTCTCCTCTCTAACAGTTAAAGGCAATGGAAATGATAGAATCGTTAATATGCCTAGAATAAAGAAGGTGTCCTCGTATGCTTCTACAAGAGATAGTCCCATAATACGGGACGCGTAAACTGGAGCCCACCCAAGGAAGCTTCCAATTCCTCCCCCTAAAGTCTGGCTAGCAGAGAAATAGCTGAACCTATAATGCATGTCTTTATCCAAGCCCGTTCTAGATAGTAGAACAGTTACACCAGTATAAAGCAGACCTCCTCCTATCCCATTGATTAAAGCAGCTGTATAAATTAACGAGACAGTACCCTGGCTTAGTATGATGAACCCTATTCCAGAAAAGATTACTCCAACTAGACTAACAATCCTGCCTCCATACCTATCGCTGAGAGGCCCAGCTATGAATGTTACTACTGCAAGAGTTAGAACATTTAGCCCACCATAAAGCCCGTACATCTTACCAGTGAAACCTAACCCTCTCAGATAAGGTGCCATTGTAGCCCAGGAAATACCTCCAACTATACCAAGCAGAAAGCCTATCGTAACCATTGGAAGCTGAAGTTTACCGGTAAGCTTCATTCCACATGTACCGGTCATACTAGACGTAATGTACTAGTTTAAATATATAGAAATATTGTATAATAGAGGAGAACCATGGGAAATGGGCTGTAATAATCCTATCATTAAAATGAATCCGATAAGCGAACAGCCAGTGACCAACGCTAGAAGGGTGTGAAAAGCTTTCAGCGGTAGAGGATCCTGGGAAATCACTTTAGAATAAACCGAACCTAGGTCTCCTCAAATCCCCTCTGAACTCTCCCCTGATATTTAGCTTGTAACCGCAATTAGGGCACTTATTACCTTTCTCCAGTCGCCAAGCAGTTATATAGAATCCATACCTTTCAATAACCAGATAACCGCATTTCGGGCAGTACGTATTCTCTAATCTATGTCCCCATATGTTACCCACGTAAACATGCTTCAAACCTTCCTCCACCGCAATTTTAGCAAGCTTCTCCAATGTCTCAAGTGGTGTAGCAGGAAGATTTCTCAGTTTATAGTCAGGGTGAAACCTCAGCAGGTGGAAAGGAGTTTCCTCCCCCAGATTGTCCCTAACCCATCTTGCCAGTTTCCTAATGTCCTCTGGTTTATCGCCTATCTCAGGCACAACAAGGTTTGTAATCTCTAGAAACCAGCCTTCTCTATCCATCTCTAAGATAGTTTCATAGATAGGCTCAGGATTCCATACACCCATAATCTTACGGTAAAACTCCTTGTTACCTCCTCCCTTCAGGTCTACGGTTGCAGCATCCATCAAGCTACCTAGCTTTCTAACCGCTTCAGGAGTCATATAACCATTGGTAACCATTGTATTATAGAGGCCATGCTGTTTAGCTAGCTTCGCAGTA
Organism: Candidatus Tiamatella incendiivivens; assembly: GCA_015522635.1. NCBI lineage: Archaea > Thermoproteati > Thermoproteota > Thermoprotei > Acidilobales > Acidilobaceae > Tiamatella (SeqCode) > Tiamatella incendiivivens (SeqCode). The sequence goes on from WALW01000023.1 coordinate 46,576, forward strand.
TCATATAGGAATTCGAAGAAAATAGTAGGCTCATTGTATGTATAAGTTATCCCGTCAGCACCTAGGGATAAAGCCTCTTCAACCACCTTCTCAGGAGGCATATAAACACCATACAATCCTTCTTCCAGTCTAGACTGGCTGAGCTCCCAGTTCTGACAGAATTTACAGTAGAAGTTACAGCCTACAGTAGCTATGCTGAAAGTGGAGCTTCCAGGGTAGAAGTGCATGAGAGGCTTCTTCTCAATGGGATCCAAGTGAGCCGCTGAAACTAGTCCGTAGACCATAGTATATAATCTCCCATCGATATTCTTTCTAACACCGCAAGCTCCATATTTTCCAGGGGCTATAATGCACCTCTTGTGACATAGATTACACTTTACATAGCCGGGCTTACCTTCTACCGGCTCCCAGAAATCTGCTTCACGAACATAGGGCTTCCCTCTGAGATCCTTTGGCAAGTGTATACACCCGTAAATTAAGGCCTGATTTTGAAGTATATTCTTCTATTATTTCTTCCCTTATTCTTCAAGCGGAGGAACACTATTTCCCCTATCTCCCTAGTGTTCTTAACGTGTGGGCCTCCATCTGCCTGAATATCTAAACCTGGTATCTCAACTATCCTCAACGTATCTACACTGGGTGGGAGAGCGTTTGCTAGCTTTACAATTCCAGGTATCTTCATAGCCTCCTCCTTAGGCAGATAGTAGATCTTAACCTCAATACCTTTGCTGACAATATCATTAGTCTCCCGGATAGCTTGCTCAACAATACTCCTATCCGGCTTCTCCAGGTTAACATCAACCCTACTCTCATCGAGCCCTATCTGATTACCTGTAACGAGAACACCTGTCATTCTATTCAACACGGCAATCAGTGCATGCAAACCTGTATGAGTACGCATAACCCTATACCTCCTCTCCCAATCGATAATACCGTGAACGATTGTTCCCAAAGGAATAGCAGCTTCTTCCAGGTAGTGATTAACTATGCCACCCTCCTTAACGGCACGAGTAACCTTAACCTCATTGCCACTCCATTTCAAGACTCCAGTATCACAAGGCAATCCTCCACCGCGTGGATAGAAAGCAGTCTGATCAAGTATAACCCAGTTCTCACCAGAGTCAATAACTTTAGCATCGAACTCCTTCAAATAGGAATCATCCATATAGAGGAGCTTGGTTATCAATAGCCTGTCACCCCACTAGTTAATAATTGTTGCCTACAGGATAAATGTATAGTAACTGGAGCCAGAGGGATGGCATTGTCTGATAGCTTTGAACATTTACAATTATTGGGACTTGGGAGATGCCTACCAGAAGCACTACCATTATACCATTACTGCTTATACTCAACATGCCTCAGAATAACACCGTTACACAAGAGAACATTGCCATTTGAATGTAACACCTGTAAGATAGGACAACTAAATGTACCTCCAAGTGTAACCTTTCCAGTGCAAACAGCAATACCCCGGATACGTGGAATCCTAGACAAGTGGAAGCCTTGCTGTATATTCTTGGATGGAATTGAACCTATGGAAAACACAAGTCTCGAACACATTGAAACCCTTAATTTCCCAATCGCAGCTAGGACTCAAGGCTATTCTAGTATACCTGAGAGCATTGAAGCAGTAATATTAGACGTTTTCCCCGGAATGTATATTGGAGCTGGTGGAGTCAAGGTAATAGAAGCCTTAAGCGATATTGTTTCATCAAGAATACATGTTGAAATAGTTTTTTATTTAAGAGAACTGGGAACTGCCCCATTAGCACCATACATTCAATCACTACCGTCGAACACCATTATTCACCTAGACTATCAGGGTGTAGCAAGTGTATCTAAGGCGGAGAAACTAAAGGAGTCACTGAAGGAAAAAGGATACCATTACATCTACCTCCGAGACAGTGAGAGATGGATTTGGGATGAAACTGAATGCCAGAACTGCGGGAGCAAGATAGTGACTAGAAGGAATAGCATAACAGTAAGCCATCACGTAACTGTTGATGGAAAATGCGGTTACTGCGGTGGAGAACTCCCTTTCAAGCGGGTTTGTAAGAAAGAGGATAATGTTAGAAAAATAATGTCGAAAAAATCAATCCTCACTGAATGGTTGAATGTTTACAGGATGGCAGGATAATCACCTGTCTTTCTTGCTGAGTTTATCTAGGAGCATCCTGTAGAACTCCAGCTTGTTCAACTCCGGGTCAAGAATGGGCGTAGAGGGAGCGGTGAGACTAGCGAGAGCATCCTTCAACTCGAAGGATCCTATTTTGCTTGGTATACTTTCTACCATGCATATTCCTTGCACTATGTTCTTTTCATCGCCCTTGCTAGTCTCCATGTAAAGGGTACTGGTTTGGATGCCGCCCTTCTTACGGAGAACTATAACCTCAACCTCTTCGCCATCCTCAATGTTAATAGGCTCCCTAAGCTCTAGCTTCCCATTCCTATAAACAGCTTCTCCCTTCAACACATTAGGCATAACGATTCACCATCCAACCAGTTAATATTTCCTGTAAACAAAGTATTATCTAGGTTACGGTGGGAAAGGCATTGAAGAGGATTGCAATCACAGTAATGATACTGGCAGTAATGATGGTAATTCCACTCACATTTCCAGCTTACTCCGGAAACCAGACGGCATACACTATTCTCTTCGCTTTCATCCCCGAGAAACCTTCCTCAACAGGCTTCACAATGGGAGCTCCCAGATGGATCCCTGGTAACGGTCAGGAAGCTGAGGTAATGCATGAGTTAGATACTCCATATTACAGCTGTGAAATGGTTAAATGGAGCATCAAAAACACCATTGAACGATACAAGGAAGCCCCGCTATCCACGGAGTCTACCAGCCTCTTCAATTACACAAATCCAATAGTAGTAGGCTTCATTCGGAATAACATAACCAAACTCGGCTTGAACGGTCTCTCCAACAAAGATAAAATAAGCAAGATAGCAGACTACGTCTACAAGCACTTTAAGTACCAAGTAGGTCAATACCCTCACTATCCATGGGAGACCATAGAACTAAGGCACGGAGACTGTGATGATCTTGCAATACTTGTAGTCACTATAGCCAGAGCGTATCGTGTACCCTCTGCGGTAGCAACCGGTCTTCTAATAATACCTGGGCTCGAATCCAGCATCAAAGCTGGAGGCATAAACTACACAATCAGAGGAGTAGCGGGTCATGCATGGATAATATATGAAAACGATAAAGGCGAACCGGTTGTAATGGATAGACTGGTACCTTTGAATGCGGTCCCGGATGAAAGGAGGATAGTACTTGACTATCCCGTCAACGGCTACAGGTATGTGAACCAGACGAGGAGTGAGGTAATGCAGCAAGAGGGGAAGGCGTATATAATGCTATACAATGGTAATACATGCCCCTCTCCGCAGGAACTAGAGAATCCCACTCAAACAACAAGTGAGTCAGCTCCGCAGATAAGCATAAGTGACAGGCAAGCTGTGATAGCTCTAGGCTTACTCGGTTGGATACTAGTAACACTTGCCTATTACATATACTCAAGTGTAACAAAACCATATTGGAGTAGGTGGTGAATAATTCACATATTCAAAGCCAAACTTCTAGGGACAAGCGCTGCCATCCCCCTTCCAGACCACATGCTACCTGCCCTTCACGTTAAGGGAGTAACAGGCGAGAGCATACTCATAGATGCTGGAGAAGGAACACAACTTCAGCTAAATAAGGCTAATATAAGCATAAACAGGATAAATATAATACTAATCACACACATGCACGGAGATCATATCTTCGGGTTACCAGGCCTACTGGAAAACATGAGTTTAACCGGTAGAACTAAGGATCTCCTAATAATAGGCCCCAGCGGTCTGGTGGACTATATAGCTGAATCGTTTAAGGCAACATATTTCTACCCTAGATATAGGCTATACTATGGGGAGATAAGCGGCTGGGGGTCATACAAGTACGGCTCCATAACCATAGAATGGTTCCCAGTGTGCCACACAATAGAAACCTATGGATATAAGCTGATATACCATAAGAGGCCTAGGCTCAGTAAGGAAAAACTAGGTCAGGTAGGACTCCTGAATAGTCCGCTGACAAGTAAATTACTCCAGGAAGGCGAAGTCGTTGTTTCCGGGAGAAAAGTAAGGCTGGAGGATGTCTTAGCTGAACCTGCGAAAAAGTATTGCCTAGCATACACGGGAGACACAGCGCCATGCGCCCGCATCATTGAAGAGGTTAAGGGATGCGACATACTGTTCCACGAGGCCACATTCGCGTCAGATCACAGGTATGAAGCCTGGGAATACGGCCATAGCACGGCAATGGATGCAGCAATAATAGCCGAGGAAGCAGGAGTAGGCAAACTAGTCCTCTACCACAACAGTACTAGGTATAAGGAGAATTATAACATACTCGAAGAGGAGGCTAGGGATATCTTCCCTAATGCAGAACTAGGAGTAGATTTGGGGGAATATGTTATATAAGGGATAACAGGGGATTCTTGCATTACCTATACGTTTACATGTAATTAGTACTTACACGGTATCTTCTCTGAATAACAAGGGTTTCAATTACATACAGTGTATTTAGTTAAAATAACTCAGTACATAATCCCTAATGGATTGGTATAAACTGTCATTACAGCTATGCTTATACCTTGACAATAAACTCTTAAGGCTCTCGTCAACCTCTGTCCCAACCCTCCTAAGCAGTGCACCAGTAATGCTCGGCAAGTTCTTACAAAACCCTAAGGAAGATGAGCCAAAGTCGATTATTACAGCATTAGCCTCCGTAAGATATACATGCTTCCAAGGCCTACTAAGCTCATGGTGATACACCCCCGCGTTATCCAATGCATAAGTGGAAGATAAGATTATCGAAACATCACTTCTGCTTAAAACAGTTAAGTCTCTCAGTGGAACCCCTTCAAGGAAATCCATCACAATCACGTTATTCCTATAGCAATAAACCCGGGTAGCTACACCAGCCCTCCAAGCCGATTCCTGCAATGCACCTTCGCTCTGAAAGGACTCATGCTTAGAGTCAGTCCTCCTAATCTTCACAGCCACAATCCTGCCGTTATAGCATCCAAGAGACACAACAGAAGCATGCCCCTTACCCAATACACGACCCCAAGGAAGAACAACACTACCCCATGAAACAAGAGACTCAACACCGCAGTCAGTAAGATCCCTGAGAACACCTCTACACACCTCTAACTTAGATTTATTCCAAGGAAAGCATGTTGCCATTCTAGCGAAAACGCTGTCCGGAACAGGATTCAAAGCCAGGCCGGCTGACGCCTCCAAACATCCATGACGGTACTCTTCAACCAATCAGGCTCTCCTCCCGGCGGGTAAACAATAGGCTCGTGTCCCTTGAAGTGAGGCGGGATAGTATACTCACTCCACCTCTTAGCTAACAACTCCCTCAAAGTCATCTTCCTCCGCTTATACGAGTAAAACCTACCATCCCAACCAACCCAAACAGGCATACTATCCCTAGCCCGTGACTCCACGTAACTAATAGCGCCATTCCTCCAAGACTCAGGGCCCACATCAAGCACAAGCTCAGGCTTCTCGCCTTCAACCTCAACCACAACAACAGCAATGCTCGACAAGTCAGTGGAGGAGCCCGTGTAAACAGGGTTATAACCCCAATTGCGGAGGAACCCCCTAACCCGGGACTCCAGCCTCCTCAACTCACCGTATACAGTCTGCTCGGGCAAAACAGAGAGATCCAGCTTATAAACAAGCACAGCCCCCCTATCCACAGGAGGTACTATGGGAACATCCTCTCTATTAACATAGTGAAAGAAGTCCTCCCTAGGCATAGCCAGAAACTTCTTAGCCGCTAGCACAATCCTCGACAACGGCTCGAATCTAACTGCAGCCGCTACATTCCGGGAAGGATCAACAGGGTCAACCCAGATAAGGGGGCTGTCCCTGAATCGCTTCAACAATTTCCCCTTATCCGAACCCCACTCCATATCCACAACAACAGGAGGACTCCATCCAGCAATACCCTTGAGAGCGTCGAGGAACCCGCCATAATGAATAACCATCAGCTCAGCCAAATAACCGCTGAACCCACCAACCTTAACCTCAGCACCGTAAACCCCCACACCTTTCAAGAACGACTTAAGTAACCTAACGTCCCTTCTAAGCTCACTGGTAAGCTTCTCCCAGACATACCTAGTGTGGAACGGAGTACGCTCCACAGCAAGACGGGTATCACCCGGCTTCTCAGCCCGTAATACAGGGACAACATTAGCCTCCAAACCCATTAACACGACAGTCAAATATGGATGCTGAGCAAAGTCAACCTTAAACGGCAGATCACTCAAGCAACCCTCTAGCAAGCCAAGGCTCTCATCTAGAATCCAGTCCCTACCAAGCTCACGGGGAAAAATAACAAACACGTCCAAATCGAAGGAACCTGAAACCCAGGTATCCTTAGCAAAACTACCCTCTAAACTAACCTTCCCATAGGCCCTTCTAAGCTCTTTACAATTCTCCAATCTAGATCTAACTAAGTTATAGAAACGGTTGCCAACTAGATATTCCAACCTAGAGGGTGTTACCCTCCTAGTTGCAGACTCTAATACTTCCTCAAGTGAAGCCACTGCACACCACATGAAGAGACAAGTGTTAAATCCAGAGTATTAAATCATGCATGAAAAAATTATTTGAGTGAATTGTTCATTCACCTGAAATCCAAGGATTTAAATTCTATTAATACATATTCTATGTCTAACTCAGTGTCGCTGATAGAGGGAACTCGAGGTGGTATTGCTTGAATTCGAGAACTATAGAAGACCCTGTTAAGGCTACTAAAGTTCTTAAGCAGGCCAAGACTGTTGCTGTAATTGGTGCTTCAGGGACTACCAGTAAGGATGCTTATAGAGTCCCAGTGTATTTAATCAAGCACGGTTTCGACATTATACCGGTTAATCCTATTAGGGAAGAGTTATATGGTAGGAAGGCTTATCCCTCATTGCCCAGTATCCCACCTGATCTCAGGTCTAGTATTGATATTATTGACGTGTTCCGCCCGCCTAGTGAAGCATTGAGAATTGTTAAGGATGCTGAGTCCATCAGAGTTAACGGTAAACCGTGGGTTATCTGGTTCCAATGGGATACTGATACAGAGGAGGCGGTTAGGTATGCTGTTGAGAGAGGGTTTATTGTATTCTGTGGATTATGTATTAAGAGGTTTTACTCCTCCATGCTGAGAAGCTAGTTTCTACCGGTGTTTCTAGGCTTTTCCGCGGTAATGAGCGTGGTATACGAATACTTCTTTATTGTCGATATCTAACCTGCATATTATTCTAATATTGCCTATTCTTAGTCAGAGAAAACCAGTCCACTTTCCTTTGAGTCATTTTACATCTATCCTATGGAAGGGATGGTTCCCCTGGTTAAGATTCTCTAGTAATTCAATTATTTCTCATTGACTAGCTTCTTTTGATAACAAGGAATGCCTTCGATGGATCTAAGTGCTTTCTCATTTATTTTCACTTGCCATTCCATTCTAAGAATTCTCCTCCTTATAATCTTTGGGGGAACCGCTTTTTTTCATAGTTTTCCATTTGTTTTCCATCGCTTATTGTAGGCGTAATCTCTAGAAGCGCCTCTAACAGGGCTTTCTTGACTTCTTCTCTTATTATTTTCAACAATGTTTCCTCAGTCAATAACGTTGACAGTTCCAGTCCTCATTTCATTCTATAGTGGTTTAAATTCTATAATTATTATACCAAATTTCTAACATTGATTACCTCGTTTTCAGAGTGAATTATGTTCTATAGGATATTTATCGCCGGGTGATTCTAGGTTTAATATATGAGTGTAGGTATAGTATTTATTATACTCTGAACTAATTCTATTCCTTGAAGCTCGTTAGAATATATTGCTGGTTTGGGGTGTTTGTTTTGAGTGTTAATTATGGTACACTTGGCGAACTCAAGAAGGGAAGTTACATTGTATTAGACGGTGAGCCCTGTAGGATTGTTGCTGTGACGAAGGCTAAGCCCGGTAAACACGGTAGCGCTAAGGCTAACGTGACAGCTATATGCGTATTCTCGGGCAACAAGAAGAACTTCGTTGCACCTGTTGACACTCAAGTCCAGGTGCCTGTTGTAGAGAAGCATATAGCCCAGGTTCTAGCAGATATGGGGGAGCAGATTCAGCTGATGGATATGGAGAGCTATGATACGTTTGAGGTTGAGAAGCCTAAGGATGACCCTCAACTCACCTCCCGCCTCCAGCCTGGTGTAGAGGTAGAGTACTGGCTTATCATGGGTAGACCAAAAATTGTAAGAATCAGGAGCAGTACCCACTAAGGCCTCCTTTGAGTCACTCTAGAATATTTCTCTTCCACATACCTCGTTTATTTAACCCTCTAAAACCTGATGTACTTATAGGTATAAGTAGGGAACGGTGCTAGGAAATTGGTTTTAGACGGCTTGAAAGGCGCGGTTTCTAAGTTCCTCAAGGGAACCGGTAGTTATGAGAAGAATGTTAACGAATTCGTTAAAGAGATGCAGAGGGAGCTTATCAAGTCTGATGTGAACGTTAAACTTGTACTCGAGCTTTCCAAGAGGATTAGGGAGAGAGCGTTGAAGGAAGCTCCTCCTCCGGGGGCTAGTAGACGGGACTGGTTCATCAAGATAGTCTATGAGGAACTGGCAGGATTCTTCGGAGGAGACGTTCAACACCATGTAAAGCCTTCAAGGAATCCTTGGGTTATAATGCTCATAGGAGTGCAGGGGTCTGGTAAAACTACTACGGCAGGAAAACTAGGCTACTACTATAGGCATCGCGGCTACAAAGTCGGGTTGGTCGCAGCGGACACTCATAGGCCGGGTGCTTATGACCAGCTTGAACAGCTCTCGGAACAGGTAGGTGCATTATTCTACGGAGAGCCAGGGGAGAAGGATGCAGTAGGCATCGCTAGAAGGGGTGTCGAGGCTCTCATAGAGAAGGGTGCTAATATCATTATAGTTGACACTGCAGGTAGGCATGGTTATGGTGATGAGCAGGGACTCTTGGATGAGATGGAAATGATATCCAAGAAGATAAAGCCGGATGAAGTAATCCTCGTAATAGACGCTGCAATAGGGCAGAAAGCCTCCGACTTAGCCAGAAGGTTCCACGAGAGAACACCTGTAGGCTCAATAATAGTCACCAAGCTAGACGGTACTGCGAGAGGGGGAGGTGCACTGTCAGCTGTAGCTGCTACAGGTGCAGGAATAAAGTTCGTAGGAACAGGTGAGAAAATCAGTGAACTAGAGCCATTCCGGCCTAAACGATTCGTAGGCCGTATACTGGGAATGGGGGACATAGAAACACTTCTTGAGAAGCTTCAAGCTCTCGAGGAAGCAGAGGAGCTGGAGAAGAGAACCCAGGAAATGATGGAAGGCAAAATAAATATGAGGCTAATATATCATCAGCTCAAAGATATGAGGAAAATGGGTCCTCTAAGCAAAGTCCTCCAAATGCTCCCCGGCCTCAGTCTCTTCAAACTAGACGCTGTTGACACGAAGCTCGGAGAAGAGAAGATAGATAGGTGGCTGGCAATAATAGAGTCAATGACGTATAGGGAGCTTGATAAGCCCGAGATTATTGATAAGAGCAGGATGAGGAGGTTGGCATTCGGAAGTGGGGCCACTCTCGAGGATGTCAAGGAGCTACTTGCATACTATGATAACTTGAGGAAAATGCTTAAGCAGTTGAAGAGGAAGAAGAGGCTCCTAAGGAAGCTAGGCGGAGCAGAGTTAGGAGCATAGTCCATAGTGGAGGGAGGAGTTATACCTATACACATACTCCTCGGCCGGTATAAAACGTGGATCATAGCATCATTCCTATCCTCAGCCCTCCTAATAAGCCACGGTGTAAGGAGGGATATGGACGCGGTATTCCAAGCAGGTGACAAAACCGTTATAGTCAAGGGAAGCAGAGTAAGATACCTCCGCCCGGACCAGGATAGTGGGGAAGGATATGTGAAGGCAGTTCTCAGAGGTAAAGCATCGCAAATGGGGGCTATCATCCAGGAGGAATATGATATTCAGAAGCCTTGCCTTAACGTTACACAGTTCAATGGAGCAGATTTTTTCACAATGGATCCACACAAATATAAGTCCTTCATCTACGGAGAAAGAATAGAAGATTGCGTGACAGGCTTCCTGGGAGCAGAGGTACCTGTTAACCTGATGCCTGCAGTAATCAACATCATACTAGACAGGAGTAAAGCTGTGGGGGGGTAGCGTTGTCCAGTAAATTTCCATACAAAGTATACCGTAAGGGGCAGGAGGAGGTAGCTGAGAACGTCAAGGAGACCGTTAAGAACAGTGAGATCCTCCTACTAGAGGCTCCTACAGGATTCGGTAAGACAGCTGCAGTAATTGAGGGACTTGAAAGGGGAGGGGCCGAGAAGGTATTATGGGTGGTGAGAACTGTAAATCAGATAGAACCTGTACTGCGAGAGCTTAGGAGATTCGGTTTATCCTACACATATGTATTCAGTGCAAGGAGGAGCTGCCCTCTAGTGGAGGGCTCTGACATACCTGTTGAGGATTTCTGGGTAAACTGCAGGCACCTCAGGAGCCAAGCTAGGTGCAGCTTCTATCTCAACACCATGGAAGGTAGCGTTGAATACCTCCAGTCACTACTAAACGACTACAAGGGGTATACTGCTACAGAAACAGCCTCCCTCCTAGCTAAGATGGATGGCTTATGCCCGTTCTTCTCCCTCCTACGCCTAGCAGGCCACTCAAAGTATGTAGTAGCCACTTATCCTTACCTTTTCAAATGGGACCTATTCACTCATGTTCTAGACATAGGAGACTATAGTGACCTAGCCTTAGTAGTTGATGAGGCACATAGCATACTAGGTATACACAGCATATACGAGTACAAGATAACGGTTGACATTGCCGAGAAGAGCCTTGATGAGGCGAGGAAATACACTGATGATGAGTCCCTAGTAGAGAGACTAGAAGTCTTCAGCAGGCTTCTCCAGCAAAAAACAACAAGCATAACACCTGGAATATACCCTCTCGATAAAACGCAGATAATTGAGGTACTAGGAGACCCGGAACAACTGGCCTATACTGCAGAAGTTGTAAGGGAAGTTATGCTCGAAGAGAAATATAGGACAGCTGGACTCCAGGGTGTTATGAAGATAGTCTCAGGCATAACAAAACTCGCGACATGGCTAGCAACATTATCAATGGAGTCAAGCAAGCTATACATAGAATGGGATGGCGAGGAACCGCCCGAGTTCGTGGCGACACCGATGGATCCTGCTGAGATCGCGTCTCCGATAATTCAGGGAGCACAATCAGCAGTTCTTATGAGCGGTACGCTTCCGCCGGGGAACATGGTGGGGGATTTCTTAGGTATAGATAGGACTACCATGATTGTAGATGTTGACGCCATGTATGGGCCTGTTATGCCGCTTGAGAACAAATATACGATACTTGGTATAGATGTATCCACTAGATACAGTGAGAGGGGACCGTTCACATACAAGATATATGCTGGCTACATATCTAGTATAACAACAAGTCTCCCGGGAGCAAAGCTTGTAGTATACCCAAGCTATGATGTTCTCTACAGTGTGATAGAGAGGATAGATCGTGGAGAGGGTAGTGTCGTGGAATCAAAGAAAACAAGCATAGCAGAAGTCGTGAGGAGGCTTGAAGATAGAGAAGACCTTGTGATCCACAGTGTAGCTGGAGGGAAACTTGTGGAAGGGGTAGAGTATGTTGATGAGAACGGTAGAAGCATATTGAAAACGGTTGTAGTAATAGGAGTACCCTACCCTCAACCTACACCCTACACGCAAGACTATATTGAAGCACTAGCCAAGAGGATAGGAGCGAGAAAAGCGAGGGAGTATACTTATCACATTAATGCTTCCATAAAGGTCCGGCAAGCCTTAGGTAGGGCGATAAGAAGCAGGGAAGACAGGGCAGTGTATTTTCTACTAGATCACCGGTATAATAATAGGAAACTAAGAAACCTTCTTAAAATGAGGATAGATGAGATGGTTACATATAACAAAATAACATTCCCAACCGTACTTGAAAAAGCAAGGAAACACCTGGAGACGGAGGCGAGAATAGGATGATTAATAGAATAGAGTTTAAACCTGCTAAGGGATTACCACTGGATAAATACAGTATTCACAAGTACAGGGAACAGATACCTGGTCTAGACGACTGCCTAGTAGAAGAGATAAGGAAATCGAGGACAGTCTTCTTCTACAATAAGGAGGCCACCTCCATATACCCTGTTGAGAGGAGGGAAAACGGTTACAAAGCTCTCATAGCACCGGGCCCAAACATGTCATACACACTAGATATAAACGGTATACACATGCATAGAATAAAGGGAACAGATCCGCTAGTAGACTCTGAACTAAAAGTTAGAGCTGCACGAGTGGGGAAACACCAGAAAATATTAGACACTTGCATGGGCTTAGGATACACTGTAATTAAATCTTTACAGAAAGGTGCTAAAGTAACAACAGTGGAGAAGGACCCGGATGTCATATGGATAGCAACGCACAACCCATATAGCAGGGAACTATCCAGTAACCGAGTAGAAGTAATCCACGGCGATATCCTGGTGGTTATAAAAGAATTCCCAGATAATACTTTCAATAGAATAATACATGACCCGCCGAGGCTCACAGCTGTGACGGGAGACCTCTATAGCCTTGAGTTCTATAGGGAACTCCTCCGCATACTAAAGCCTGGAGGAATACTATTCCATTATTCAGGACTGCCTGGAAAGAAGCGTGGTATAAATCTAATAGGTAAAACAGCCTCCAGGTTGGAGAAGGCGGGCTTCTATCCTACTCTGAAAAACAGGAAGGCACAAGGGATCGTGGCTATAAAACCTTTGGGATCATAAGGATGGAGCAATCAAAACTTTCACAATTAGGGATAAAACAGACTCGAACCTGACGGGTTGCACTCTGTATGGAAAGTTCAGTTGAGCTAAGGCTTACTAGGATAATAAGCAAGGCGATAAGGGAATATAATATGTATAGGACACCTGGGTCAGCAACCGTACTACTAGGAAATTAGAGGGAATACTATAACAACAGGATTCGAAGACTCCTACCGTGAGACCTGCAGGTTGAACGGCTGGTTAGTAGACTTCAAATACGTACTAGAAGACTTAGGTATCCAAGTAGAAATCATAGAAATAATGGGGGGATGGGGGATGATCTCTGGAAGACAGTGGAATGGAGGATTGTGTTATTTAAAATTAAGATTCTCTCATCAATAATCCGAGGCTGGATAGCTTTTCAACCAAAACCATCTTCCTAGCGTCATCTAATGGAAGGAGAGGAGGCCTTGTCACAGGCTTAATCACACCTTCAATCAAATGTAAAGCCTCCTTAATGACAACAGGAGACTCCGCTATATCGTAGACTTCGGAAAGATCCAGTACCCTCCTCCACAGAGATATGGAAGCTTCGAGACTGCCAGAGATATATGTCTCATACAAGCCTACGAGCAGTTTTGGATCAAAATTAGCTAGAGCAACTACGCCGCCGTCACCACCAGCCATAAGGTTAGGTAGAAGCATGTCACCGATACCTGTCAAAATACTGAACTGCGGGTTAACCTCCTTCAACTCGATAATAGCCCTTCGGAGA
>WALW01000024.1 GCA_015522635.1 Candidatus Tiamatella incendiivivens
GAGGGGACAATGGAATCAGTATAGGTCAACTAGTTCTCGGCGGACTTTATCACAATGGCTTCCTCCGGAAGGATATGATTTAGCCCAGCTATCCTTTACAGTAACCAATATCTAAATCCTCCCCCCACAATAGACCTTGTGTGGTGGTATGGCGTTGTTAGACAAGGAAATTAAGATGGAGCACGGGGCCGGCGGAGTAGTCATGGATGAATTCATTAGAAACGTAATATTGAATAAAATAGAATTAAAAAACTCGGGGGGAATAGGGCTCGACGAGCTCGATGACGGGGCGACTATTCCCCTAGGAGACAAGTATTTAGTTTTTACAATCGACGGCCATACAGTTAAACCATTATTCTTTCCAGGCGGAGATATAGGCAGGCTAGCTGTTAGTGGCACTGTCAATGATTTAGCGGTAATGGGTGGAAAACCCGTTGCCCTCTCAAACTCCATGATAATCCAAGAGGGCCTTGAAATTAGGGTTGTAGAAAAGATCCTTGAATCCATGAATAAAACTTCAAAGGAGGTTCCCGTTCCAATTATAACTGGAGATACCAAAGTCGTTGAAGAAAAAATAGGCTTGTACGTTATTACAGCAGGCATAGGGTTAGCTGAAAAACCTATCAGGGACTCGGGGGCAAAAATTGGTGACATTGTCATTATAAATGGCACCATAGGTGATCATGGAATTGCATTAATGAGTCATAGGGAGGGTATCTCCTTTGAAACAGAGCTAAAGAGCGATGTAGCACCTATATGGGATGTGGTTGAAGTTGTAGCAAACAGAATAGGATGGGAAAACATTCATGCGATGAAAGATCCTACAAGAGCTGGTTTAAGTAATTGCCTCAACGAGATTGCATCTAAGAGTAATGTAGGAATAATAGTAAAAGAAGAAGCTATACCCATTAAGCCAGAAGTTAGGGCTGCTAGTGAAATGCTCGGGATAAGCCCTTATGATGTGGCAAATGAGGGGAAAGTAGTATTTATCATAGAAAGGGAGTACGCGGAAGAAGCTTTGGATGCCATGAAGAAGCTGGAAAAGGGGAAAGATTCTGCTATTATAGGGGAGGTAACGGATGATTATAGGGGGAAAGTGGTATTGGAAACCGAGATCGGGGGTAAGAGGTTCCTCGAACCACCGGAAGGTGATCCTGTCCCGAGAATTTGTTGAGAGAGGTACGCAACATTAATACATGCTGAAAATTGTTCCACCAAGCCTGATCCTGGTTTTAATTATTCCCATTCTATTGTTGCTGGTGGTTTTGTTGTTATGTCGTATAGTACTCGTGTTACTTGTGGTAGTTGGCTTGTTATTTTGTGGGCTATTTCCCTGAGTATGGGGTATGGTATTTCTGGTATGTCTGCTGTCATGGCGTCTTTGCTTTCTACTATCCTGAGGATTATTACTGGTCCGTAGGCTCGTTTGTCTCCTTTTACTCCTGTTGCTTTTGTGTTTGGTAGTATGGCGAAGTATTGCCATAGGTTTTTGTGTAGGTTGTGTTTCTCGATTGTTTCCCTGAGTATTTGGTCTGCTTTTCGTAGTAGCTGTATTTTTTGCTTGGTTATTGGTCCTTCTATTCGGACTGCTAGTCCTGGGCCTGGTATTGGTTTTTTCTCTATGAGCTCTTTGGGGAATCCTTGGTTTTTGGCTATTCTGCGGACTTCGTCTTTGTATAGGTTTCTGAGTGGTTCTACGATGTGGAGATCTGTTACTGTGAGTCCTCCGACGTTGTGGTGTGTTTTTATCTTGTCTGCTCCTTTGCTGGCTCCGGACTCGATTATGTCCGGATAGATTGTTCCTTGTATTAGGTGTGTGGCGTTGTGTTCCACGGCTTTCTCGTGGAGTAGTTGGCTGTATATTTCCCCTGTTACTCTACGCTTTTCCTCCGGGTCTGCTTTGTCTTGGAGTGCTTGTAGGAAATGGTTTTCTGCTTCTATGATTTCCGGGTGTATGCCTATTGTTTCTAGGTGTTTGAGTGCTGTTTCCCGTTCTCCCATTGGTAGTAGGCCGGTGTCTATGAATACTGGGATTATTTTTGCTTGGGAGTGTTTTTGTGCTAGGTATGTTGCTAGGCTGCTGTCTATTCCCCCGCTTACTGCCGCGATCGCGGTTGCGTGTGGGGGTAGGTGGTTTTTGATGTAGTTCTTGATTTCCAGTAGTATGTTGGTGAGTGTCCATGTTCTCTTTGCTTTGGTTAGTTTGATGTAGTTGTCTAGGAGCTGCATGCCTGCTTGGGTGTGTGTTACCTCGGGGTGCCATTGTACTCCGATTATGTTGTCTCCCATGGTGAACATTGCTACTGGGCTTCCTGGTGTGGAGGCGTGGACCGTGGCTCCTGGGGGTGGGTGTGTTACTGCATCGTTGTGGCTCATCCATACTCTGAGTTTACGGGGTATGCCTTCTAGGATTGGGTGGATTCCGTGGATTTCGAGGGTTACTGGCCCGAATTCGGGGTTGGGTGATTTCTCGACGTGGCCTCCTAGTGTTTCTGCTAGTAGTTGGTGGCCGTAACAGATTCCTAGGACTGGGCGGCCTGTTTCCAGGATACAGGCTACTATTGATGTGTGGCTTGTCTGGTATACGCTTCCGGGTCCTCCGCTTAGGATGTATCCCTTGTAGCCTCCTAGGTCTATTGTGTTGTCTGGCTTGTGGATTTCTGCGAGGACTCCGTGTTCCCTTATTCTCCTCGCTATGAGGTGGGCGTATTGGCCGCCGAAGTCTATTACTGCTATTTTGTCATGCAATTCTTAGTCCCACGTGGATTGTTTGGTTATGGGTTTCTTGTTTGGAGGTATTTTTTGTTTCTCTACCGGTGTAGGATGTGGTGTGGTCCCCCGGAGGGGAGTTGAACCCCCGACCACCCGGTTTCTGCGCCCCTCTGGGTGTCTCACTACAGCCGGGCGCTCTGCCGCTGAGCTACCGGGGGATCCCTTGTTGGCTCTCGTTTCAGATTATTTGAACTCGCGGGGTTATAAAATATATGCCACCGGTGACAAGTATATTATCTTGGGGAGATGAAAGGGTTTGGCTATACCGCGGCTCGCTAGGAAGGAGCTTAAGCATAGGGAGACCGTTAAGGCCAGCACTACTACTGGGCTTGAGGCCTTCCTAGGCGAGCCTGGTGGCACTGTTGACTTGGAGATTTATGATATAGTGTTCGAGGGCCTTGTCGCCCAGGATCCTGGGGAGGAGGGTGTTTACCTGGTAGAGTCCGGGAGCAGGGTTAGGTTGACTGTTGGCGGTAGGGCTTACTGTAGGTGGCATACAGGGTCTTTGGATAGGAGGGATAATGTTCTGGAGAGGAGGTATTGTAATGTTACCGCGGACACTAAGGGAGGTTATTGTTTGAAGCATAGTAGGACTTACAGGGCTTTATATGACCGGTGCGTCGGTACAGGCGGCGAGTATGCTTTGGAGGCTTGCAGGAAGGTTGAGGAGAAGATTAAGATCCCCATGGGGCTGTACCTGGTTGACCGTGGGTTGGAGAAGTATAAGACAGGTGTATCGAGGAGCTGGAGGCTTGAGGATAGGATTGCCGAGCAGCCGCATGTTGTTGCTTCCATCCTATCGAGGGGGCTTGGGCTTGTTGAGTCACGTGAGCTTGAGATGAATCTTAGCCAGCATCATAATATTCAGCAGCTGACCAAGAGGACTGATCCTAAGACCGTGTTGGAGCATAACCCGGAGAAGAGGCTTCCACTGCTGTATGGTGTGGTTAAGTCTCTGGGGTTGACTGTTAAACCGGAGTTCCTCACTGTTAGGCCCCGATATGAGGAGTTGTGGGTTCGTGCTCCAGTGTTGAAGGAGCCTCCTGAGGGGGTTTTCAGGCTGGTTGATTACTGGGGCAGTTACTTGTTATTGGAGGGCGGCGAGGGATACGTCCTCCTACCGTTTAGGCTTATCCAGCACATAGACACTCTTACACAGTTGTCCTAATTAGAATATCGCTTCCGAATCTATTCCCTCGTTTAGTGTCATGAATGTTCTCTGAAACTTATATACTTTAAAGTACAGTACTTTAAAGTACAGTAGTTTGGTGTTCATCTTGCTATGCCGTTTCGTAGATAGAAAAGACGAGTTATCTGTTCTTAACCAAGCCTATAGGAGACGCCCAGAATTCATAGTAATATACGGTAGGAGGAGAACAGGCAAGACGAGGCTCGTACAGGAGTGGATTAAGTCACATAAAGTCAAGAACGTTTATTATCTCTCACAGTTAGCCAGCCACAAATACAATATATCACTTATGGCCCAGGTGGCATCGGAGCAACTAGGAGATCCTAGTCTAAAGGGGGTCAGGCCTGATAGACTATCAATACTACTATCCTTACTTTCCAGGTTAAACGTCGATGTAATAGTAATAGATGAGATTACATATTGGGTTAAATCGGATCCTATCGTTTTGAGCGAAATACAGGAATATGTAGACCAAGTGCTTACCAATACAAAGACTCTTCTAATACTCACTGGAAGCCTTCTTGGAGTATTGAAGGATGAAATCCTGGGAGGAGGTAGTCCTCTGTATGCGAGGTCTACGAATAGAATAATGCTCAAATCCTTGTCTTACGAGTATTTGAAGTGTTTTATCCCCCACTACAGGCCTGAGGACAGAGTGAGGTTATATAGCTTGGTAGGAGGAATACCATATTATACTTGTCTATTAGCTAGGGCGAAAACACTGAAACAAGCAGTTCAAATGTTGGTAAATCGGGATTCACCGTTAAGCCATGAGAAGGATTTACTGCTAAGAGAGGAATTCAGGGAACCAGCAACATACAATGCCATACTCTCAGCCCTTGCGAAGGGGTACAATACCCCGGGTAAAATATCGCAGGTAACAGGCATTACCCCCGGACTAGCTAACAAAGCTCTGCATGTTCTCGAATACCTGGAATTTGTTGAGCGTGACATACCTGTTTTCCGGAAGAAAGGAGTATACAGAATAAGAGATCCCATACTGAGAACATGGTATAGTCTTATAGAACCCGTAGAATCCCTAGTGGAATTAGGGCTAGAGAAACAAGCGTTAAACTATGTGCTTTCTAACATAGATATCCATACTTCCAAAACATGGGAAACACTTGTGAAAACCTATCTTACAAGGAAGTATGCACCTAAAGGATACATGCGGGTGGGTAGACTAGTTCATAGAAACGAAGAAGTAGATATTGCCCTCATTAACCCGAAAGAGGGGAAGGCCATAATAACAGAGGTTAAATGGAGCAAGCTTACGCCTAAAGAAATAGGGAAATTACGGTTCTTAACAAGGGAAAAAGCTAGCAAGCTACTTCCAGAGAAATATCAAGTAACAAAAACCTACATAGCAGTGAGAAAGGTGGAAGGCCGGGTTCCTAGCGACACGATAATGCCTGAAACAATAGATGAACTTGTGAATTGTTAGGAAGTAACATCCTTCTTCCTTACCTGTTATGATATCTTATTTAACTTATCCTCCAGTTCCTCGAGTACTTTTAGTTCTTGTATTACATCGATTCCTTCCACTCCGTCTATTTCACTGCCTTCATCTTCGTAGGAATCCTTGTATCTTAGTAGTCCGACCCATGATTTTTTCCCTAGTATACACTTGACGCAGTGCAGCTTGTTTACTTCTGCTCCACGCTCTAGTTCTGCTTCTATAACATACGCTTCCTCCACTTCCGAGTTCCTCTTCGCTACTAGTTTCTCGGCAATAACTGTGCCTCTGATTTTTGTTTTCTTTTCCACTATGACTGTTTCCCCTATTATAACGCCAGTATAGTTACCGCTTATTCTAGCCTCTCCAACATATAGTCTACCCGCTATTAAGGAGCCCCCTACAATTAGTTCTCCTATTACCCCCTTGCCTATCTTCCCTGATCCACCTATTGTAAACTCTCTTGCATTCAGTTTCCCCTGGACAACTATAGTACCGCCTATTTTTCCTGACCTAGTTTTTAAGCTGCCCTCTATATCTGCTGAGCCTCCTGTTTTGAACTCGCCTCTCACTGTCAGGTCTCCTTTTACTTTGAGGGAGCCTCCCACGTCAATGTTTTCGAATTCTATTGGACCTCCTAGGGAGACTGATCCTCCTACCTTCATTTCACTCAAGATTTGGACACCGTTTTCTAATTGGCATTATGCTTTAATTATTGAATCTAACAAATTGTGAGTATAAGGGAGGATACTTGGCCAACAGGTGTAGACATGATATAATAGCCAGCATATTAAAAGCAGCTATTGACGGCCCATTGAAACTTTCTCATCTAGCATTGAAGAGTAACTTACCGTATGATAGGGCTAGACCTATAGTTGGGGACCTGGTAAAGCATGGGCTTCTCTCTTACAATCCAGTGTCCAGGGTATATGCCCTAACTGAACTGGGATACCAGTGGTTTGCTATTTACCGGGAACTTGGGAATATCTATGATAAGATTAGGTTTTAGGTTGATGGTACATAGAATCTCCTGCCTTCAGGGTCTGTGAACTCCACTAGGTCTACATCGTATATTCTGCGTAGGAGTTCCCTCGAGTATACCTCCTCGGGTTTCCCCGTGGCATATACTTTGCCGTTTGAGATGACTGATGTTTGCTTGGAGAATGCTGATGCTATGTTTACGTCATGTGTTGTGAATATGAAAATTTTATCTTGTAGCCTGCTCGTTAGTAGGTTCATTGCTGTTACCGTCCATTTGAGGTCTAGGTGGCTTGTAGGTTCATCTATTAGGATTATTCTCCTGTCCGAAGCTGCTGCCGCGGCTAGGTATACTAGCCTTCTTTCCCCACTGCTTAAGGTTGAGAGGTCCCTGTAGAGGTGGTTGTCTGCTTGGAATTCCTCTAGTATATCCAGGACTCTCGTTATACCGGTTTCTCCGTAGAGGCCTTTTAGCCCTAGGGCTATTTGCAGGTAGTCGATTACCTTGAGCCCAGGGAAGACTCCTGGTTCCGCGGGTAAATAGTAAATTGACCTCCTAGGATCCAGTGTGCCCTCCATTAGTACTTTGCCTTTTGTAGGCTTGTATATTCCTGTTATCACTCTGAGGAGGCTGGTTTTACCGGAGCCGTTCGGCCCTATTATACTGTGAGGTGTTCCCAGTGTCGCTTCTAGGTTTACGTTTTCCAGTATTCTCTTATGGTTTATTTCGAGGGTAATATCTTCCACTGTTAGCTTCATGTTTCCGCTGGCCTCCTCGAGAGTAGGTATAGGAAGAACGGTACTCCTAGTAGCGCTGTCATTGATCCTAGCGGTGCTTCCTGGCCACTTGGAAGAAGGTTTCTCGCCATGATGTCTGCTAGCAGTGTCAGGCTTATCGCTACAGGCATTGTTAGTATTGAGAGCCGTTTCACTTCGCTTCCCACTAGCATTCTAGCTATATGAGGGCTCATTAGCCCGATGAAGCCTATTGGCCCCGTGTATGTTGTGAGCATTCCAACGGTTATTGTTGAAACTATTATCATACCCCTCCGGGCGGAGCGTGGGTTTACTCCCATGCTCATGGCTTGCTCGTCGCCGAGGAGTAGTAGGTTTAACTGCTTATAGTAGAGGGCTATGTAGAGTAAAGTTAGGGCCGTTGGGACTAGGAGTTGGATGGCTTCACTCCAGCCGACTAGGCTCAGTGTACCGTACATCCACAGCATCCCCAGCTGCCGGCCTCCCTGTAGTGTTGTTATGAAGATTACTAGTGCTAGGCTCCCTGTCATCCCACCCACTGCTACCCCGGCTAGTATGACTGCGTATACATTATATCCTGTTAATTCCCCTACAAGTATGACTAGGCTTACTGCCAGTATTGCACCTATGAAGCCAGCTATGTTCATTGCTATGTAACCTAGTGTTGGGAGGATTGCTAGTGATATTATTACTCCGAGTGTTGCTCCGCCTGAGACTCCGAGGAGGTATGGTTCCGCTAGAGGGTTTCTGAGTGCTACTTGGAGGAGTAGCCCACTCATTCCCAGTATTAAGCCTGTTAGTATTGCACCTATTGCCCGGGGGATTCTGATGTCCCAGACTACTATTGACACTGTCCCTGTTTTGTGGAGTAGTGCGTTTGTTACTTGGCTTGGACTATAGTGGCTTGGGCCTAAGTATACTTCTCCAATGAATAAGAGTAGGGTTACAAGTAGGATTAAGGCTAGGATTTTCTTGTATTGAAAAATAGGGTTATATGGCTTATGTTTTACCAAGACTTGTTATCCCTTTCTAGGATAGGAATAGTGGGAAAGTTACGTTATATGTTGATTCCAGGTGGCTCGCATAGTCTGTGAGGTTCCACGTCGACGGTGATACGTCGTGGGGTATGTTGCTACCTGTTTCTAGGTGTATTATTGCTAGCAAAAGTATTCCAGCTGTAGGGGATCGTATTCCAGGTCTTACCAGCATGTCGCTGTATGTTCCGTGGAGCACATATATCTTTCCTGCCTGTACTGCTTTGAGGCTGGTTCCTCCGGGTATTGATTTTAGCCATGCTAGTGCATTAGTGTAGTTTGATACTCCGCTTCCTTCTGTGAATATTATTATGTCTGGGTTGGCGTTCAAAAGGTCTTCAGGGCTTATCATCGGGTATGCTTGGGTGTAGTTGTAAAATGCATTTTCTCCTCCAGCTAATTCTATTAGACTCGTTATAAAGCTTTGTTGTCCTACTACGAATAATGGATTATTCCAAACTATAATGCCTACAGTTGGTGTGGTGTTAAAACTATTGGATATTGTTGCTAGGTTTTCTATGTCGCCTGTTACACCTTCTGCTAGTTTGAGGGATGTATCATCTACTCCTAATACTTTGCCTATTAGTATGACCGATGATACTATGTCGTTCATATCTTTAGTTCCTAGAACTACCACTTTGAGGCCTAGGTTGCGGAGCCTATGAGCTATTTGGAGCTGTACTCCCTGTACTGTGAATACAACGTCCGGCTTTAGGGAGACAATCTTCTCGTAATTAGGGTTTGAGAACCCTCCAACAATTTGTATCTTACCAGACTTCTCTAAGCCCGAGAGTTGCGGCGGGTAATTACTATATTCATCAACCCCGACGAGCTTGTCCTGTTGGCCTAGGGCGAATATTATCTCCGTTATGCTCGGGGCTAGACTGATAATCCTCTCCGGTTGCGCAGGTATTATGACTGTCTGTCCTGCGAAGTCAACTACTGTGCGCGGGTATCCAGTAATCTTGTTAACTGCCGCTGAAAGTGTTTCCACTTGCTGTTTTATGCCAGCTATTTCTCTCTCAGTGTTATTCAGTCTTTCCTGTAGTAGCTTTATATTGGTATCAACAGACTGCTTTACACCTAGTATTGTCTGGTTTATCCCCCGCATCTCGGAGTTCTGCTGGGAGACTTTGCTCCCTATGTTACTGATTGCTTTTCCTTGCTCTTGTATCTGCTGTTGCTGTTGGCTTAGTGTTTTATTTATGCTTCCCAACTTATTGTTCTGGCCTTCTATGAGAGCTTGCAGGCTGTTTAGCCTATTGTCTAGTACAGCGAATTCTGCTGCTATTATGACTAGGACTATTACTAGGGCTGTAAGTGTCATGGCCGAAGGCTTACCCATTGTTGGACACCATATCCAACAGAATGTAATATCTTCCTTAAAAAATTGTCGCACAACCAAAAACAGATACACTAGAGTAACATAACGCCGAGGGAAATACTGGTTGATGAGGGATCCGGGAGGACCACCGCTTCACAACCTGAAACCTGCCAGGGCTCGAGAATTCTTGGGAGCTCCCGCATAGCCTAGGAACATTATGATTGTTTCAGGATAATGATAAAAATAATGCTACGGTCATAGTAGTAATATGAGGAGTAAATGGTTTTCTGGTTAACAGTTAGAATGAAGGATGGTGTCTTACCTTGAGTGAGGAAGACATTTATGATGTTCCTGAAGATTTAATAGAGGAGGTTGTTGAAGAGGAAGAGAAACCTAGGCAAGAGCATAGAAGACGACAGTATCCCTCTCAGAAGGATATAATGGAAGCTGTGAAGACTATTGCATTAACATACAATGTGGATCCTATCTTGTTCCCTGAGGAGGTTCTCAGATACCTTGAGGAGAAAGGCTTCAACGTTAAGCATGTGAATTTTAAGAGAATTTGGAGGACATATGAGAAACTAGTTAGAAACGGGCAAATGAGGGATGTATTGGGAGTGGTGTGGAGTTAAAAGGTTAAAGATTGAAGTACTTGGCGAACTCTGCTGGGCTTGGGTATTTCTGGAGTTCCTTGAACTCTATCCACTTCAAATCTATGTAGGTCTCTATTAACTCGCTGGGAAATATCGGCTTCAGGAAATCACTGTCACTCTCCAAGGCTTCTATTGCATGTGCCAAGCTTGGCGGCATTGTTTTTATACCCATTCTCCTCCTTTCAGCCTCTGTTAGGTGATAAACGTTTCCAGTAAACTGGCCTCCCGGGTCAATCTTCCTCTTTACACCGTCTAGGCCTGCCATTACCAGGGCTGATACGGCTAGGTAGGGGTTTGCAGTTGCATCCGGCTGCCTGAACTCTAGTCTAAGGAATTTCTCGTCAGGTTTAGGAGGTCGCGGTATTCTAATCATTGCACTCCTGTTTGAAACTCCCCATACACCGTATATAGGGGCCTCATACCCGGGGATCAGCCTCCTGTAACTGTTGACAGTCGGGTTCGTAAATGCAGCCACAGATTCGAGGTGCTCTATTACCCCTCCTATGAAGTATCTTGCCATCTCACTTATTCCCTCAGGGTTCGAAGGATCATGGAACAAGTTCCTTTCCCCACTCCAGAGACTCATATGTATATGCATTCCACTGCCATTGTCATTGTAGAAGACCTTTGGCATTAGCACAGCAGTTAATCCGTTAATTACTGAGATATTCCTTATTACATATTTCGCCGTGACTATAGCGTCCGCAGCCTTGCTAGGCTCATAGTGTTTTAGGTTTATCTCGCTTTGCCCGAAGCTAGCGACCTCGTGGTGATGGACTGTTGAGGTTACACCCATTTCTTTAAGGGCGCTTAGTATCTCGTTCCTCACTCGTCTAAGATCGTCCTGGGGGCCTGGGAGGTAGTAGCCTGCTTTCTCAGCTATTCCTGTTGAAGCGTTCTCTATTGACTCCTCTGAGGTTATCTCGAAACCCATTGCGTCAGGACTCATATCTAGGTAGAACTCGTTCACTATAAAGAACTCTATCTCGCTTCCAGCATATGCCTTCATCCCCTGTGATCTTAGGTATTCCTCGAGGTTCTCTGCGACGAATCTAGGGTCGGTTGATAATCTTTTGCCGCCCGGCTCATATACCTGTGTTATATACCTAACACTTGGCTCTTCAGTCCATGGAATGATTGCTTCAGTATCCTTTAGTGGTTTGAGAACTAGGTCACTGTTCTCTATAGGTTTGAACCCGTAAACACTGCTGCCGTCCAGCTTGCTTATGCCATCCTGGAAGACTTCCGGCTTCAAGTGATCCCTTGTAATGATTACCTGCCTGAGGACTCCTTGAAGGTCTGTGAATTGTAAGTGTATCCAGTTAGCTTCCAAACTTCTCACCCATGATTACTATACAGGAGGGAAAGATGTGGGATTATCAATATAAATAATCCATTGTTCATATATTAAAATCTACTAGTATAGAGGTGAATCGCCTTGAAAACAAAGTTAAACCAGGGAATGGGTGTTACGCTACTCGTTATAGGCGTGATCCTTGTTTTGATAGTGTTCGCTAAAGCATACCAAGAATACAGTAATGTGAATGTAAACCTATCCAACTCGAGTAACGTAATGCAAGCCATAACATCCAGCAGCGGATTACTCATTCAGCTACTGTTCAAGCTGGCCTATTTGGGTCTAGCGCTAGCCGCGGGATCAATACTAATCAAATACTCCATACCTATTATAAAGGAGGAACGCCAGGAGGACAAGCAGGATTGAATGTAGCTCACGCAGCCATTGTAATAGTGGGACTAGTACTGCTAGCCATGATTACAACCCCACTAGCCCTACTCATAAAGGAAGCCCTAGAGAACCCTACTATACTAAATGCTAGTGTACAGGAAGAGAATGATATGTTTGTCGTGTTACTCACATATAACGGTTCTATTAAGCTAACTGATGTAAACTTCACAACAATCCTAGGGTCAAATGACCATGTGTTTAAAAAGTCCGCTACTGCCAGTGTCTTGACGAGGAACTCCACACTCATACTTACGTTCCCTAAGAATGAAACCAATGGAACGAGCAAACCAACTCTCAGGGAAATGATTTTGAGCGGGAAAGTCGATGGATTATACCCATTTAGAATAACCTACAAACCGGAAGGTGGGTGAACCTAGGCTTGGAGGAAACCTCCATTTCGAAAAGGATCGCGAAATCCGTTATAAGCGGATTTCTTGGAATGATCTACTATGTATTAATTTATGTTTACATTATACCTGTAGTATTCTCATACTTAACCTCTCAAATGAACTCTGAACTACCCGTTCTAACGAGCAGTCAGCTGGCGGGACTTGCATTATTCTTCCTAGGCCTCTCCAGTGCTGCAGTAGGATTAAAGGGTACTATTTATCATCCACTACTAAGAGCGCTCTCAAGTATATTCGGGTTCTTTATACTGCTCTACTTCATGAATGGCGGTGAAATAACTGGTAGCCTAACCATGAACGGGGCGCGACTCGGATTATACATGGATATCTCTCCTATAATCTACCTGGTATTTGCATTCATAACGATTCCAGGCATAGTTATACCGTTCTATGATTACTTTACAAAGGATATAGCGGAAGGCTAGCGGTATATAGTGAAACCTTTATAGCCGAGTGGGAAACAGTGGAAATCCCGGGGAAACCCTGCGGTGATGAACACGTGACTGCACCACTCAGAAGAATCGTTTTAGACGTACTTAAACCGATTAAAGGCCCAACTATAATAGATGTAGCCGAGGAACTTGCAAACCTAGATGGCGTAGATGGAGTTAATATCACAGTGACAGAGATAGATGTTGAAACCATAACTATAACCATGGTCATAGAAGGCTCTGATATTAAGTTCGAGGA